>CASEPJ010000112.1 GCA_949289715.1 uncultured Clostridia bacterium | reverse complement strand
ATTGTCGGGCGGACAAAAACAGAGGGTGGCAATAGCAAGGGCGCTTGTTAAAAATCCCGAAATTATAATGGCAGACGAACCGACGGGTGCTTTGGATTCGACAACGGGTAAGCAGATTTTCGATACGTTAAAACGTTTATCTAAGGAAAAATTGGTTATCGTGGTTTCTCACGACAGAGATTTTGCCGAAACGTATGCGGACAGAATAATAGAATTTTCCGACGGTGTGGTTATTTCGGATGTAGAAAGGGAAAATAATTCAAAAGAAGAAGAGTACTCACCAAAATTGACTTTTGACGGGGATACGGTGTCTATTAGCGGAGATTATCGTTTAACAGAAGAGGATCGTATAAAAATAAACGAATATCTAAATGCTTATAATGCCGACGATAAAGTTAAACTTAAAATATTTAATTCTTCGTCTTGCGTTAAAACTCAAAATACTTTTAGACCCACAAATCAAAAGGCTATTATTCATAATGATAAAGAAACTTATAAGGCAATTAAATCTAAACTTCATTTAAAAAATTCTTTTAAAATTGGTGCCAGCGGTTTAAAAATAAAACCGGTTAGACTTGTATTTACCATATTGCTGTCTTTTATTGCATTCACTTTATTCGGTCTTGCCGATACTTTGGGAGCTTATAATAAATACGATGCTTTTACCAATTCAATCAGTGATTCAAACATAGAATTTCTTAGCATAAGTAAAAATAATCTTCAAAGAGATGAACATAGTGATTATATCTATGAACAATTAACAAAATTAAACGATAACGATATAGCTAAACTTAAAGAAAAAACGGGCATAGATTTCAAGGGCATCTACAGCGGTGTTTCCGGTAATATTTATTATAACAATAATATAGGTCCTAAATCGATGGGAACGAGCGATAATTATTGGTGGGATTATTTTAGAGGATTTATGGAAATAAATCAAAACGAACTATCCTCCTACGGATACGCTTTGCTTGCCGGAAAATTACCTGAAAAAGGCGTTTCTTCGGAATATAAAGAAATTGCGGTAAGCGAATATGTTTATAAGGTTTTCGAGCGTTATAAATATAAAGATTATAATTCGGGAGAAGAACAAACCATTTCTTCTTATAATGATTTATTGAATAAAAATATTGTTTTAGAAGAAAACATTTATAAAATAGTGGGAATCATTAACACAAAATTCGATTTTAATAGATACGATAAATTGCTTAACTATCAAGAAAATGCAGGTTACGGTATTGACATAATGCTTTTAGGCCAAGAGTACGATAGTTTATTAAATTACGGTCCCTATATTTTGGCTTTTATTGCTGAAGACGACTATTCAACGTCCAATAATTTTAATAATATTAATATAAATGAATACGGAAGTTTGGAAATTCAATTTGAAGACAGATACGATATGGTAAGCGAAGTTGCAAAATTTGATGCGAATTGGTCGGCAGAAATAATGTGGCTAGGCGAAACCAAAGAAAATTTGGCGGAAAACGAAATAATTATTACTCAACAGATATTCGATAATTTATTCAACGATAAAATTAACGAAATGATTGATAAAATTCAATTGAATAATGAAGATAAAGTTATAAATTACGAAACATTTGCAGATATATTTTACGGGGATGCAACTCAATATTATGTTATAAAGTATGCTACCGATTATATTGAAGAAGCTTGTGAAAATGGATTTTTAAATTATATAGACATTCCCGATTATAATTTAGAAACAAACAGGCAAGAGATAATAATGTTATATGTAGATTATATTAATTCAGGTTATAATATAAACGAATTCGGAAAAGAAACATATGAATCAATTGCGAATAATTCCTATTCTAAATTAAACGAGTTAAAAAGCAAGTACATTGCTATGAACTTAAACGATTTAACTATTAATTTAAATTATACCGATTATTACAGCAATAAAGATATGGAACAAAAAACCTGTAAAATTGTCGGTTATTTATCTTCTAATGATGGCAAACCTATTTATTATACTAATTTAATTTTGGTTAACGATACTTACTATAATGAATTGTTAAACGGCAGAGAGGTAGGAAATTATAATTTAGTCATGGGATTAATGCCCGAAGATGAAACTGCTTTGAAGGAGCTCTCTAAAATTCATTACGATAAATCGGGAAATGTATCGTATGTCGTTAAAAATAGTGTTACCAACAGCTTGGATATGGTCAACGATATGCTTGAAACAATGGGGCAGGTATTTTTATATATCGGTATAGGATTTGCTGTTTTTGCGGCAATTATGCTTTCTAATTTTATAGCGACAAGTATATCTTATAAAAAGGTCGAAATAGGCATATTAAGGGCAATAGGTTCAAGAGGCAACGATGTTTTTAGAATATTCTTTGCCGAAAGTTTTATAGTCGCAATGATAAATTTCGTACTTTCGGCAGTAGCTACGTTTATCGTAACATTCATCATTAACGATGTTATAAGAAACGATTACGGAGTTCTAATAACTATATTAAACTTCGGATTAAGACAAATAGGTTTATTGCTTGTGGTAAGTCTTGGAGTTGCATTCATAGCAAGTTTCTTACCGGTTAAAAAAATTGCTTCGAAAAAGCCTATAGATGCTATAAGAAACCGTTAATATTTTTCAGGGCATAAATTTATGCCCTGATTTTTTTAAATAAATTACTAAAACAAAGTTAAAAAAAACATATTTAATAAATATTTAAAAATATTGGCGATATTTTTGAAAAATTTATAAAATTAATTTTTTTATAATGTTCAAAATGAGGCCATATATTATATTTAAAATTAATTTTGTATTATAGAGGGGCAATAAAAAATCGTTGATTATAAAAAACTTTTGAAATACATTTTAAAAACTTGGCTTTAAAAATTCGTTATGTTATAATTTTAACATGGATTTATTTCAAATTTTGGATAACGACAATTTTGAATATGCTGCAAAAAGTGATGGGGATGAAAGCGTAATTGTGCTTTTTTTCGGGTACGCTCCCATTTTAAATTATCCTAAACATTGCGGAGAAACCGATTCATATTATTTTGCCTCCGACAAAAGCTATTTGAAAACGGCAAAACTTAAAGAAAAATTGAGATTATCGGGTTTTGAAGTTTTAGAATGTAAAAATCTCGATTATAAAAAATACGCCGTGCAAGCGGGCTTTCTTACGATGGGGAAAAATACTTTATGTTATCATAAAAAATTCGGCAGCCGTTTTGTAATGGAATATTTTAAAGTAAAAGGGAAATACGACAGAATAAACGATTCGCTTAAAATACTTAATTGCGCAAATTGCAACTTATGCGTTAAGTCTTGCCCGTCAGACGCATTAAGCGGAGGTTTCGACATAACTAAATGTTTAAGAGCCAAGATGAACCGTATAGGTATAGACGACGATGCAGACTCTTTGAAAATGGGAAAAAAAATTCTCGGGTGCGATATTTGTCAGAAAGTCTGTCCCCATAATTTTTTTGTAAAGGAAACGTTTTATACAAAAAAGCAAGAAGAACTGTTCGATCTCGAAAACTTGTTTAACGCCTGTTTAAAAGGGAAAAAAGCAATGCTGCCTTATGCCGAAGAAATAGGTTTTAACATTGCACGTCCCCGTAGATTTTTATCTATGTGTATAAATGCCATGGGAAACAGCGAAAATGTGAATTATATAAAATTATTGAATAATCCCAACATTCCCAACGAATTGGATAAGGACAGGAAACGTGCGATAGATAAATTAATTAGAACGTACGATAGATAAATCAGACGAAAAAATAAAAAAATATTAATAAAAATATGTAGATAAAATCCTTTTTATTCGACAAATTTCCTTAAATATTACCGACTTTCTTCCTTTTGCAAGTGGTATATTATATTTATATATAAATACCGATACCAATGGGAGATTCCGCATGGAAGAATATTATCGCAATATTACGGAAATTACCGGTTCCGTAAACGAATTTTTAGAACAAGTAAATAAAACCTATAAATGTGCTAAAATTCTTTTTGTAGGTTCAAAAGAAGAAGGGTGCGAATATTTTAATTGCTTTTCTAAACATATAATTTATTTTGCTCGAAACAATAAAGAGTTGGCTCAGTACGAAGATAGCGGTATAAACATTGCCGTTGTTGCCGCCGACTATAACGAATCGTTTAAAATATTGAAAAATTGGCCTTTAAAATTGGTTTTTGCTCCCGATTTTGAAAATATGTATGCAATATATCCTTATAGAACGGAGATTTCGTATATATTATTGCTTTCAAATAGAATTGCGGATATAAAGTTCGATAAAGCAGCCGATCTTTACGGGGGCATAATGTCGAATATAGTTACTCTTTTCGATTATTATTTTGCTTCAAGAGTATATAACAGACCTTTTATAAAAGAAAGGTTTTCTGCTCTTAAGGAAATTTTAGAAAATATACTAAAAATCGATCCTAAAAATATTTCGGAAGAAGATAAATATAATTTAGCAAAATCGGCCTGTGCAATTGCTTCAAAAAGCCCATCCAACGGTGGGGATTACTGTTTGTTTTTGGCCAATGTGATGATTCAAAAGGCAAGAAGAGAATATATAGCTCCTTTCGGACAATTGAGATTCATTTCCGCTTTAAAAGTCATTAAGGCTTATGTCCATACCGTATATAATCTTAATTGCGACAGTTATCCGCCGCCTGTTTATGTGGTTCGATCCAGAGTTTATAAAATTTATACTTCTCAATGTCCGTGTCTGACAATAAATAAGGATTCATACGAAATTGTCAGATACAGATATAGAGAATATAAGGAAGATTTAAAAAATCTTTTAAAAGAAATGATTGCGGCCGGTACCAAAGCGGAGAGAAATTTCCGTCGTTTTTTTGAAGATGCCGGTTTAAAAATAAGTACATACGAAAAAACGCTTAACAATGCGGCGGCTTTGTATATAGCGCCCGATACTGCAAATAATTACAGCATGCTGTCTTTTATGCGGGATAGCGGCATATTGGAGATTCTTGCATATGACAATAAACGCAAAAGAAAAATTTAAAAACGTTAAATGTGTTTTGTTTGATTTGGACGGAACGATTTATTTGGGGAAAAAAGTTTTTCCTTTTACGAATAAAGTTTTAAAATACCTAATCGATGAGGGATTGCAATATTGTTTTTTGACCAATAACAGCAGTTTATCAAACGAAGATTATAAAAAAAAATTCAGAGATATGAAGATAGACTGTTTAGATAACGGAATTTATACTTCCGGCGATGCCGCAATAGAATTTTTGCACAAGAATTACAAAAATAAAAAAATTCAATTACTTGCAACCAAAAGTTTAGAAAGACAGTTTACGGCAAACGATATTATTTTATCGTCGGAAAATCCCGAACTTGTCGTAATTGCTTTCGACACCGAATTGACCTTTGAAAAATTGACTGCCGTATGCAACAATATCAATAAAGGAGTACCGTATATTGCAACACATCCGGATAATTTTTGTCCAGCAGAAAACGGAATTCTCCCCGATGCTGGTTCGTTTATAGCGCTTATAGAAAAGGCTACGGGTGTTTCTCCTCTTGAAATATGCGGAAAACCGGGTAGAATTATGGCAGACGGAATATGTAAAAAATTCTCATTAAAAGCCGAAGAACTTTTAATGGTGGGGGATAGAATCAATACCGATATCGCTTTCGGAGTGAATAACGGAATGCACACTTTGATGGTTCTAACGGGAGAAAATACCATAAAAAGTTTGACCTCATCGGCAGTATATCCCGAAGTAATAGCAAGAGATATCGAAGCGCTTATTGATATTTTTTAAATTAAAAACATAAATTTTCTATTTATAAAACCTTGTTTTTGTCAAATATTATATACTCCCCAAAAAAATTATATAAAAAATAGGATTATTAATTAGACTGCAAAATATTCGAAAACACATTAAAACGGGTAAAAAAATATTTTTATAGTTATTTTTTGATGAATTTAAAGATAATTTTAAATTCATTTTATTTTTTAGTTAAATACGATTTTTTTCAGATTCAACTGCAAATGAAATTTATCATATTTTAATATAGGATAATTACAAATTTTTGTAATGAATATGTAAATTGATTGCAAAAAGAAGTTATTTTTGTTATTATATAATTGTAAACAATTATTCAAGGAGAGTTTATGTCTTTTTCTTTTACGGAGTTTATTAGTCAATTTTTCTCCAATCCCGCACTGGCGATAACGGTAGTGCTGACTTTAGGCGTTATATTGGTTAACGGTTGGACCGATGCTCCTAACGCTATTGCTACCTGCGTTTCT
>CASEPJ010000111.1 GCA_949289715.1 uncultured Clostridia bacterium | reverse complement strand
TTGCCCTTTCTAAACCTCAAAATATGACATTTTTTAGAACAAATGTTCTGTTTATTGTCATATATATACTTTTTGAGACTTAAAAATAAAAAAATTTAATATGAAAAAAATATTTCACTTAAAAAAATAAAATTTAATATAAAAAATATCCGACTTTAAGCCGGATATTGAAATTATAAAATAAAAATATAAATAAAAAGACTATATTTCGGTTAAAAATATAGGTTTATTGTCTATTAAATCGCATGAACAAATATGACATTGCAAATTATCTTTTTTTATAATTTTTTTATAATTCGAATTTTTTCCATGTATATGCCCATAAACCAAAATTTTTATATTGTATTCGTTTAAAATATCTGTAAAAAATGAATTTTCCCATTTATTATTAAAGGGAGGAAAATGCATCATAGCAATTACAATATCATTTTCGCTTCTAATTTTCTGCATTTCTTTTAAACTTAATTTCAATCTTTCTTTTTCTCTGTTTAATATTTTCTCATCTTCTGTATTTGGCACACCTCCCTGTTCGGGAAAAACCCATCCTCTTGTACCGCAAACCTTTAAATTATCAATCGATATGCAATTATTTTGCAATGCGAAAATATTATCCGGTAAAAATTCTTTAACTTTACCGTAGGATTGCCACCAATAATCGTGATTTCCTTTTAATATTATCTTTTTACCGTTTAATTTATTGATATATTCAAAATCATTAACGGTATTTTCCAATTTCATAGCCCAGCTTATATCTCCGGGAATTAGTACCACATCTTCTTTTTTAATTAAAGTTTGCCAATTATCGGCTAAAATCTCAGTGTAATTTTCCCAAGTGCTTCCGAAAATATCCATAGGCTTGTCTTCGGAAAAAGAAAGATGCAAATCACTGATAGCAAAAATTTTCAAAATTAATCTCCTTAACTTTCCCTTTTATAATAAAACAAATATTGTTGAGCATAACCGGACAAATTTCCAAAATAATCAGTTAAATTCTTCCTTATTTTTTCTCTGTTTATTTTTTCTTTGGGAAAAATATCGTAATAAACTTTTTCAATCCAAGTATCAACGGGAAATACATTAAAATCATTTATCCCAAAAAGCAATATACAGTCGGCAACTTTACCTCCGACACCTTTTAACGACAATAATTTTTTCCTTGCAATATCGGTTGGTAAATTAAAATAATTATCATAATCGAAACTTTTATTGAGAAAATTCGACGTTTCAACCAAATAAGCCGCTCTATATCCGGCACCGCAAGTTTTATAAAATTCCTCATTTTGACTTGCCAAAGCTTCGCACGTAGGAAAGGCAAAATAATCTTTTTTCTTTTCTCCCAGCTTTGAACATAATCGTTCGATTATACCTTGAATTCTTTTTATGTTGTTATTCGCAGAAATAATAAAACTTATTATGGTTTCAAATAAATTCTGTTTTAGAATTCTAATACCGTATCCATAATTTATTGCTTGCTTTAATATATCGTTATCAAAAGCTAATTTAAGCAATTCTTTTTTTATTAAATTATAATCATTGTTTAAATCAAAATAATTTATAAAATAATCGACATAATTTTCGTCTGTTAAAATTTCGTAATATTCATCATATTCTTTTATTACGGCTTTTTTATCCAATGAATAAACACAATAAATTCCGTTATTGCAATTATATCTAAAAACCTGACCGCATTCAAGAATGTGTTTTATATTAAATTGCGTTTTATCATATACTTTTATTAAATTCTTATCTTTTGTATAAATCATAATCAAATAAAACGAAAAAATTTAATAAAGGCACCGAAATCCGGTGCCTTTTAGGTCCATTTATGCAGGATAAACACTTACCTGTTTTCTGGTTTTATCTTTTCTTTCAAATTTAACAACACCGTCCACTAAAGCGAACAAAGTATCGTCCTTACCTATACCGACGTTATTTCCGGGATGAATTTTAGTTCCTCTTTGTCTTACTAAAATATTTCCGGCCAAAACAAATTGCCCGTCTGCACGTTTAGCACCTAAACGTTTGGATTCGCTTTCACGCCCGTTTCTCGAGCTGCCCACACCTTTTTTATGAGCAAATAATTGAATATTAATCATTTTGACTCCTCCTGTCATGATTTAATACACTTAAGTTAATATAGTCAGAATAATTTTCGGCTAAATCAACTAATCCTAATTTCATTGTTTTTAAAATTATTTGGCATTTATCGTTTAATTGAACATCAATATCGTCGGGCATATTTATTTTTAATAGCGCTTTTTCTTCATTAATTACTGCTTTTATTTTTCCTGAAGAATAATGCTCAATACCAAGCATTGCGGTTTGAACTATAGACGAAACAGCCGCACAGACTATATCGCTACCACTCTTTGAATATCCCGTATGACCACAACATTTTATAGCTTTTATGCCATTTGAATTTTCGACGATTTCAATAAATGTCATTATGCTTTAATACTTACTATTTTCAATTCGGTAAACGGCTGTCTATGTCCTTGTCTTTTACGAATATTTTTCTTGGATTTATATTTAAAAATAACAATTTTTTTGTCTTTTCCTTCTCCAAGAACTTCAGCTTCGCATTTAGCGCCGTCAACAATAGGTGCACCAACTTTAAGATTGTCTCCGTCAGCATACATTAATACGTCAAGATTGATTTTTTCACCGGCTGCGGCACTTAATTTTTCAACTTTTATGACGTCGCCTTCAGAAACCGTGTACTGTTTACCTCCGGTAGAAATTACAGCGTACATAAAATACCTCCATATAAAGTCTCGCTATAGGGGTGGCCATAATGCTCTTTTTTACCCCTTTATAAGCGGCCGAGTACAATAATAGCATATAGAAAAAAAAATGTCAAATATTTTTTATATCTTTATAAATTTTATCCTGATTTAAGCAGTTTTTTAATGAATTTTTATATTTTTACAGCTAAATCTATATTTAACAAATATTATATATAAAATAATACCGATGTCATATAATAAAAAAATACCGATTTAACAAAATCGATATTTCAATACAGGTGAACTTTAAATTACTTTTTATTGTTTTCTATATAGTTAACTATATCTCCTACGGTCTTTAAAGCTTGCTGCTGGTCATCCTCAACGGTAATGTCAAATTCAGACTCTAAGTTCATTAATAATTCAATTACATCTAAAGAATCGGCACCCAAATCTTTTACTATATCCGATTCCATTGTTATTTTTTCTGCATCAATATGAAGTTGATCTGCTAAAATTTCTTTGATTTTTTCAAACATTAAATAATCCTCCCTAAATAATGATTCCGAAATAATTATACAATATATATTTGCATTTGTAAACAAAAATAAACTATGAGAACAATATTTATAATTAAAAAGCATAAAATTTAAATATTTGCATATTTTGAATGTAAATATTAATTTAACTTTATAAAAAAAATATCGATTTGATTATTTTTTTCATATAAAATTTAAGTTTTTTTAAAAAAGTTATTCACAAATGTGAATTTTTATGCTATAATATCTATCATAATTTTTCAATTCTATTTTGAGGTATTTAAATGGCAGACGATTTAAGCATACAAAATAAGTTAATTTTGCTATATGTTTTCGATAGAATGGAAATCGCTTTAACGGAGGAAACCATTTTAGATCTTTGCACATCCAGCAATAATTGGATTCCTTATATGGACTGCCAGCAGTTATTAATAGAATTAGTACATACGAATTTAGTACATCCTACAGCATCCATACACGGCAGAACAATGTATTCCATAACGCCGGACGGCAGAACATGTTTGGAGTACTACTATTCTAGAATTCCTGAACAATTGAGAGAAACGATTGCCGATTACGTCAAAAAAAATCGTCTTAAATTCAGAAGAAAACAGGAATATTATAATCATTATACTAAAAATTCGGATGGTACTTATACGGTAATATTAAAAATTTCCGATGTCACACAGCAATTATTAGAAATTAAATTAATTGTTTCCAACAGAAAAGATGCCAAAACAATATGCGAAAAATGGGAAAACGGTGCCAGCAGCGCATATGCAAATTTACTTGATCTTTTATTGGAATAATCATTTACGGAGGTAAAAATATGGAATCATACAGAACAAAAGGAACTTGTTCAAGACAAATAATATTCGATGTTAAAGATAATAAATTGACAGAACTTAAATTTATAAACGGCTGTAGCGGCAATCTTCAAGCAATCGCCAAACTTACTCTCGGTAAAGACATAGATGAAATTATTAATGTTTTAAAAGGCATTAAATGCAGAGAAAATACATCTTGTCCCGATCAGTTAGCACATGCTTTAATGGAATATAAAGAAAGACAACTTAATCCTGAAGAAAAATAATTTTAATTAATAAACTCCCCTGTTTAATAAAACAAGGAGAGTTTATTTAATAATTAAACTTTTTTAACTATTAATTTTTTCCAAAAATTGCTTTTTGGACACAATATTTTAATTTTTTGTACTATTTTTAATAAATAATAAAATAGATTATAATAAATATAAAATCAAATATTGCAAACCCAAATAAATACCTATAAAAGCCACCGCACTCAAAATACAAAAAATCAAACTTTTTTTGGGGTAAAGCACATATTTTTTTGCTATCGATAAATTAGCGTACATTCCGCACAAAGTCAAAACTATTGCCAAAACGGCACTCCACCAATTAAAAATATTAAATAAAATTAAAACGGGGAAAAAAACCGAAATAATATTTTGAATTTGTAATTTTCTAAAAACGACAATTTCGTATCCGTCTATAAATACTTTTGGATTTAAAAAAAATCTGTTTTTTATTTCCAATATATGAGAAATATTATTTTCATCCGTAAATCTTACCTTATTTTTTTCTATTTTATCTGTAGGTCTGTTATTTTGAGTAACTTCTATATTACCTGTAATAATATTTAAGTTAACGTCAATTCTTATACCGCTTTCATATGGCCAACCGAAATGAAATTTCATTTTT
>CASEPJ010000110.1 GCA_949289715.1 uncultured Clostridia bacterium | reverse complement strand
TATTTAAAGTTAACGGTAAAAATGTTGTTGTTGAAGCTAAAGTCGGTTCCGGTAATGTAATTATTGCGGGATTTGAACCTGCTGTTCTTCTTTCTTCAACGACATCGTATATGATATTGGAGGAACTTTGCACAAGAGCTTTGGAAATGCAGGGAAAACAATTTAATGCACCTTTAATGATGTATTGCATAAGAGGAGATTATCATTTAATTAAAACTTATGACAGAGAATATGCATTGGAAGAAGGGTATTATGTGGATTTATTCTCAACCAAACCTCTTGATATGGCTGAATTCCCCGATTTGACAGTTATGGCAGACCCTGTTGTAGGAAAGAACTCGCAATACATTCTTATGAAACTGGATATGGATGTGGAAGATCATTCGTTATTATATGCAAACGGTGATGTTAAGGATGTTGAAGCTGGTACGGATAAAACGGTTGCTACAATCAAAAATATTTGTAAAAATTCACAGTGGGAAGCAACTTACGGAATAAGTTTGTGGAAAACGGGAGGAAGCAGAGTGGTTTCCGTTTATGCTCAGTATGAAGACGGCAAAGAGCCTCTGAATTTAAATTATTATGTTGACGAAAACGATATTTTGCATGTTTCCTATCAAAATAATACCACTAAAGATCAAAGTGTAATAATTGAAATTTCTTGGAGATAATTTAGTTTAGAATTATTTAAATTAAAACAGAGGCTTTTTAAAAGCCTCTGTTTTTTATATTATCATTTGATAAACTATGTTTTTTTAAATATAAATATAAATATAAATAAAAAAGACTAAAGAATATATATTTTTAATAAAAATCGTTAATTATAATTTGAGTTATATTTAAATTTTAAATATTAATAAAGTATTTATATTCAAAAAAATATTAATACAAAAACTAAAATAATTCAATTGATAAAATGTATAAATATGCAAAAAAATATTTATTATGCAAATTTATACATATTTAAAAATTATTATTTTTTATATATCTATAAAAAGGTCGAGCTATTTATAGAATGAATTTTTGTTGTAGTTTAAATATCGATTTTAAAAAAATAAATTTTCAAATTGTTATATAACTTGTATATTTATATTATTATATAAATGATATTATTAAATATTATCTATATTAAAATTCGATATGGTAATTAAATATAGCAGGGGTAATATTTAATTCTTGATTTTTATTATATAAAACGGAAATTTCATAATTATAATTTATATAAAATTTTTTTTATAATATGAATATTTATTTATTTTTTTATAAATTTAAGAATATATGGAATGTATAAAATTGACTTGTATTTATTTTTATGTTAAAATTATAATCGGAGGGATATAGGGGTAATGGCCGAAGATAAAGATTTAAGAAAAGAAGAAACAAAAGAATATTCCGCCGATTCTATACAAGTACTTGAAGGATTGGAAGCGGTGCGTGTTAGACCGGGTATGTATATTGGTACTACCGGGGTAAAAGGCTTGCACCATATATTATGGGAAATTGTAGACAATGCTATAGATGAAGCAGCCAACGGATATGCCGACAGAATAGATATAGTGCTCTATAAAGACGGTTCTGCCTCCGTTTACGATAACGGAAGGGGAATTCCCGTGGATATTCATCCTAAATTAAAAGTAAGCGGGGTTGAAGTTGTTTTTACACAACTGCATGCCGGAGGAAAATTCGACAGCGAATCATACAGTTATTCGGGAGGATTGCACGGTGTGGGTGCTTCCGTAACCAATGCGTTGTCTTCATGGCTTACCGTTGAAGTATATAAAGATAAAAAATTGTACCGCCAAGAATTTGAAAGTTCGGAAGTTGACGGAACTTTTCGTTCGGGTCATCCCAAGGGGCCGTTGAAAATTGTCGGCGATACCGACAAAAAGGGCTCATTTATTATTTTTAAACCCGATCCCACGGTTTTTGATACCGTTCAGTTTAATTTCGAAACTATAGCAAAAAGAATAAAAGAACTTGCTTTTTTAAACAAAGGCGTTACTTTTACCTTAACCGATGAAAATACATATAACGACGACGGGGAATTTGTAAAAAAACAATATTGTTATCAGGGCGGTATTGTGGATTTCGTTGAATATTTGGATTCGACAAAAGTACCGCTGTTTAAAGTGCCTATTTTTATTGAAGGAGAAAAATCCGGCTTTAAAATGCAGCTTGCCATACAGTTGACCGACAGTTATACGGAATCTGTTTTTTCCTATGTAAATAATATCCCTACTACCGAAGGAGGTACCCATGAAACCGGTTTTAAGGCAGCGTATACAAAATGTTTTAACGATTATATGCGAAAAAACGGGTATCTCAAAGAGAAAGAAGAGAATTTGATGGGAGAAGACTTCCGGGAGGGAATGACTGCCGTTTTATCGGTAAAGATGCACAATGCGCAGTTTGAAGGACAGACAAAAACAAAACTCGGCAACAGCGAGGCAAAAATTACGGTGGATGCTATGGTTACCGCAGGGCTTACAGAGTATCTTGACAACAAAAAGAATTTTACTGTAATTGAAACCATAATAAAAAAAGCTCAAGCCGCTCAGAAAGTTCGTTTGGCTGCAAAAAAAGCCAAAGATATAACAAGGCAAAAAAATTCTATAGATAACTCCATTCTTGTAGGTAAACTTTCCAACTGTACGGGCAGAAAAGCTGAGTTAAACGAAATTTTTATAGTTGAAGGCGACTCCGCCGGCGGCAGTGCTAAACAAGGGCGAGACAGGTCAACGCAGGCTATTCTTCCTTTAAGAGGCAAGCCTTTAAATGCCGAGAAAAAACGTGTTGACGAAGTGTTGGATAATGAAGAAATAAGAACAATTATAAGCGCACTCGGAGCAGGTTTTGCTGAAGATTTCAATCCGCAAAGTTTAAAATACAATAAAATTATCATACTTGCCGATGCCGATCAGGACGGAGCGCACATTAGAGCGATTTTATTGACTTTCTTTTTCAGATATATGAAAGAACTTATTATGGATGGACATCTTTTTATAGGAATGCCGCCGTTATATAAAGTATATAAAAAAGATGAATGTGTTTATGCTTATTCGGATGCTGAACTTGACGATGCCATAAAGCAAATAGGCAGAGGTTATAAAATTCAACGTTATAAAGGTTTGGGAGAAATGAACCCGGAACAATTATGGGAAACCACGTTGGACCCTGAACACAGAACATTGACGCAAGTAACTTTAGAAGACGCAGCGGAAGCCGAGAGCATAATTTCTACACTTATGGGCAGCAATGTGGAAAGCAGAAAACAGTATATTGCAGAACACGCAAATTTCAATAAAGAAGACAGTTTTAAAGATAAAGTAGTATAAGGAGTTTCGAATGGCTGAAGTACATAAGAATTTGATTCTGAAAAACATTGAAAGCATAATGCACGATTCAATGATGCCCTATTCGGAATTCGTAATATTGGACAGGGCGCTGCCGAGAGTGGAAGACGGTTTAAAACCCGTTCAGAGAAGAATACTTTATACAATGCTGCAGCTGGGTGTAACCCCAGACCAGCCTTACAGAAAGTCGGCAAGAATAGTGGGCGATTGCTTGGGTAAATATCATCCTCACGGCGATACTTCCGTATATGACGCTATGGTGAGAATGGCACAGCCTTTTAATATGGGAATTACACTTGTGGACGGACACGGAAACTTCGGTTCTATGGACGGAGATTCGGCGGCCGCAATGCGTTATACCGAAGCAAGACTTACACCCCTTGCAACAGAAATGTTAAAAGATATTGAAAAGGATACCGTTCCTTTTTCATTAAATTTCGACGACACTTTGCAGGAGCCGGATGTGCTGCCTGCGCATTTCCCTAATATTTTGGTAAACGGAGCCGCAGGTATTGCGGTAGGCGTGGCTACACAGATTCCACCTTTTAATCTCAATGAAGTTATCGACAGCGTAATATGTTATATTGACAATAAATACGCAGACGATGAAAATATTTTAAAGAAAATTTATCCTATTTTAAAAGCGCCCGATTTTCCTACAGGCGGGTATGTGGTCGTATCCAAAGAAGAATTGCAGAAAATTTACGAGACCGGCAAGGGAAAGATTTTTCTTCAGGCAAAAATACATATAGAAAAAGCGGAATACGATAAAACCGCTATTGTCATTACGGAATTTCCCTATCAGGTCAATAAAGCCGATTTACTGCAAAAGATTTTAGAATTAAGAGAAAAGAAAAAAGAAGAATTGATGAATATTTCCGAAATAGCCGATGAGTCGGACAGAAACGGCATAAGAGCGGTTATTAAGGTTAAAAAGGATTGCGATCCGAGACCCATTGTGGATTTGCTTTTAAAACATACAAATTTAAGATGTTCTTATAACGTAAATATGGTTGCTATTGCGGAAGGTCGTCCGCAGCAAATGGGAATTCTCGATATTATAGCCGCATATGTTTCTCATAAAAGGAACGTGGTGTTGAACCGCTGTAAATATGATTTAAGAGAAGCCGAAGACAGAGCGCATATTTTGGAAGGGCTCGTTATTGCGGTTAAAAATATTGACGAAGTTATAAAAATTATAAAAAAATCTGCAAACACAACAGAAGCAAAACAAAATTTAAGAAAAAAATTCGATTTAAGCGAGAAACAGGCACAAGCCGTACTCGATATGAGATTGGCACGTTTGACCAATTTGGAAATAAAAAAATTGGAAGAAGAGTTGGCCGAGTTAAAGAAATTAATCGAAAGATTGAAAATTATTATCGGATCTAAAAAAGAACAATATAATATAGTAAAAGAAGAGCTTGCTCAGATTAAACGCACATATAAAACAGACAGAAAAAGCGAAGTTGTATCATCTTTTGAAAAAATCGATATAGAATTTGACGAAAAATCATCTTCTAACGTGGTTAACGATGCTCAAAGTTATGTTCTTGTTTTAAATGAATCAAAATATTTGAAGCTGCTTACTCCTAAAGGTTATGCGCAATCGGCAAAAAATACAGGTATTAAATTTTCTTATACCAACAGTGCCATAAATGTAGCAGGAGATGACAGACTGCTTATATTTACGAAAAAAGGCGCATGCATAAAATTAGCGGTATCGGATATTCCGGAAGGCAGATGGAAAGACTTAGGTGCATCTATTCAAAGCCTTGCCGATATTGAAGAAGACGATGATATAGTAAAAATTTTCGTTGCGAACGAAATGCCTGTAGGAAGGGTTTTATTCATTACTAAACAGGGCATGGTTAAGGCAACGGAATGGAAGGAATATGAGTGCAGAAATGCGATATTTCAAGCAATAAAATTAAAATTGAACGACGAAGTTATTACTGTTGAAAACGACAATCCCAATAAAACAATTATGTATGTTACAAAATTCGGTATGGGATTGAATTCCGAGAAAAAAGATATTCCTACGCAGGGCAGAATTGCAGGAGGTGTTGCCGGAATTAACTTAAACGATAACGACGAAGTGGTTTTTGCAGCATCTGTCGATAAAAATACCTGTGTGGTAACGATTACTAATTTAGGATTTGCCAAATTTACAAAAGTTAGCGAATTTGATGTTTCTGCAAGAAATAGAAAAGGTTTGAAATTTAATAAATTATCCGATAAGACGGGAACTTTTGTTGCTTTTGCCTCTATATATAATAAAGAGGACGAGATTATTTTAGTGGATAAAGCCAACGAATTTTCCGTATATAATATGTCGTCTATTAAAGAGTCGCCTAGAGATACCGCAGGTTTTAGCATTATCGATAAAAAATTGATAAGAGGCTACAGACATAGGATGGATATAGATAAAAATTGATATAATCAATATTAAATATTTTTACTAACAACAAACGGCATCATTGGTTTAAAAATATACATTTGTTTGTAAGTTTATATAATTATAAATATTGATTTGCTGTTTAAATAAATTGTAAAAATAAAAAAATTAAAAAAATAAAAAATCGCTTAAAAACAAGGTAAAGATAAAAATCGGTCGAAATGAATTAAACTTAATAATTATTTTATTTATTAAAACAAATAGAATTGATTAAAATTACCTTAAAAAATAATATAATAAAATAAAGCGATATAATAACAAAAAATTGGCGGTACTTGATTATAAGTACAAATAAAGATTATTTGATGTTTACCCGTTGTGGGAAAATATAAAAAAATAAAAGGAGAACAGGTATGAAAAAAACTACAATTGTGATAGCTTTCTTGCTGGCTTTCTGCTTATTGTTTAGTGGTTGTGCTTCATCAACTACCGAACAGCGTGTGAAAGGGTATGATGTTTCCAACAAATACACTAACACATACAATAAGACGGAATTTACGGCAACTAACGAAGACTATTCACAAACTTACACTGTAGATAATGGCGGCTTAAAAATTTTTAACGATGCTTACAGTTCTGTAGTCAGCGCAAATGGAAGTACATATATTCAGTCTAAAGCATACAGCGTTCCAAGCGGTGTAGAAAGATCGTATACCGATACGGTAGTTTCCGTTACCGAAATGGGAGCTCTCGTTCCAGGGTATTATCAGGCTGATTTTTATATGACTGTAGGAGCGGCTTCAGGTGTTACGCCTGTAATGGATATAAGGGCTTTTTACGAGGTAGACGGACAGAAAGATATTCGTTATGATGCTTTAGAAAAAGATGATCCCGGAGTTACGGTTGATACTAAAGATTTTAAGGTTTTAAATTATAAACCTATTTCCGGCGCTGAAATAGTTGCCAATACGGAAACGGCATATACGCTTACCTTTGTGGTATATGAAAATCTAGATAAAGTTAACTTATGGGTTTCCACATATGGTTATGTCAATCCTCCGTCCATAAAAATTTCAAAAATAGAAGTAACAGGTATTACTCCCGATGCTCAAATGGAAGTTATGGATTTAAGGAGCTATTTCTTCAATTCTTTAGAAGATGATATCGAATACGATGAAGACACTCTTTACGTTATGGACTGCGCAACCTATGTTTCCAGAATTACCGATTCCAGAATTTCTTATGATATACTCGCATTGGTTTCTACCATTCAGGGTATAGTAAACAGAGACGGTCAGCATTTGTGGATTCATTATTCTCAAAAGCACAGTGAAGGGGACGGAATGGCCACTGCCGATACGTTTACCGACTGGTTCTGGTTAGATTATTTAACGCAAGAAGATCAGTTTATGTATGGTAAAAGAATTGAAACCATAACGGCTCCCGGTACGCTTTTAAGACTGTTTGAAGATAAAATTAACGGGCTTGTAGTTTGGGACGAAGATGTTGCGGCCACTTCAAACGTTGCATTGACGATATGCGGTGTAGAAGATTTGGTTTGCGTTCGTTTCGATTCGAAAGTAAACAGTCTTATGTCTATTTTGATAGAAGATTGCGATCTCGAAGTAAAACACAGTCTTGTAAATAAGTTTACCGGAGAAAAAGGTACCAATATTTGGGATACCGAAACACTTTCTACCGGTTCTGCAAAAAACGATGCATATATATGGGCAAAGGAAAAATATCTCGATACAGGACTTTGCAGCAGCGAATATATGGGTAACGTGGTTGATTCCTATACATACGATACGAAGCAGGTTGTTACGGCATATTATAATTTATTTGTCGAAATGATTACAAATAAAGATTTTCTTGTTTCTAAAAAAGCATTTATATGGGATTTATACTGTTTGCCCGATTATATTCCCAACGATGATCCTTATCAGGATATGGGTACCGATTACAGAACGGCGGTAAAAATTCTTTATGCTCAGAATATTAGACAGACCACGGGAGATTCCACAAGACTTGTAGGTTTCCCTCCATGGTGGTTAAAATATACCGATAACTGTGAAATGACTTATGTACCCTCCGAAAGCGGTCAATCCGCTATGTCGGAACCTGTTCAGACAGAGTGGGCAACCACAAAACTTTACGGATATTTTAATATTTGTAAAGATGCGGACGCTTACGGTATTACGGGATTATGTAATGCTTCCATTCTTTGTCAAACTCCTTTATTAGACGAATATACTCAGTCGGGGCAATATTCGGTAGGTAATATAGATCC
>CASEPJ010000109.1 GCA_949289715.1 uncultured Clostridia bacterium | reverse complement strand
ATCCATACCATCGTTCAATGCTTGTTCGACATAAGTTTTAACTATTTTAGCTTTACCTTGCTGAATGGCTTCGTTAATCGATTCTAATATATCCATATTGAATCCCTCCCAAAATTTATATAATTATTATATATTAAATAATACTTTTAGTCAAAGTAAATTCTTGTTAAATTATGGTAATTTTTTGTTAATCTGAATTAATTTTATTTTTTTCGTATAAATAAGTTTGTGGTACGGTTCCGTAATATTTTCTAAAAACTTTTGCAAAATAACTTGAATCGTTAAATCCTACCATCTCGGCTATTTCCATAATTTTATATTGACCGGATTTTATTAGTTCCAAACTTGCTTCCATACGAACTTTAGTAAGATATTCTTGAAAAGTCATTTTTAATTGGTCAGAAAATAAGTGACTTAAATAATAATTACTAACGAAAACTTTTTTAGAAACTGATTCTAAAGTGATATTTTCGGCATAGTGATCTACAATATAATTCATAGCCTTTATCAAATGGGTATTGTTTTTCTTATTGTATGAGAGTTTATTTATTAAGGCAATGATTTTTTCCAGTAAATTTGTTGTATTTAAACAAATTTTCGGGTAATCGGTTTCGTTTGCTATCAAATTAATATAATCGTTAATAATTAGAGAAACTTCTTCTATTTGCGCTCCAGCGTCTACTGCGGCACGCAAATTCATAATTGATAATTCATACAATTTAACTTTTATAAAATCCAAACCCAAATCGGATTTCATTAAAATTTCTGCAAGATAATCGTTTAAAATTTGTTCGGAATGGAACAAATCGCCGTTTTGAATATTTTGCATCAAATGTCTTTCCACTTCTTTGGAAATTTTTTCAGCATTATCTTTTATATCTTTTTTTTCTATATATTTTTCTTTTTTCTTATCTATTAATAATTCTGCAATTTTTTGCTGTTGCAATTGCATTTGTAAATTTTGCTGAAGATATTTACTTTCCTCTTTACATAAATAATTAACTATAATGGAGAGTAAATTTGCGGAATCTGTCATATCTTTGCAAGTTAATTGTGTGATTTTAGAGAAACAATTATTTAAATTAAAGTTATGAATATTTAAATCTTCAAAATTTTGCTGTAATTCTTTTTCGGCATATTCGTCTAAATTCCATAAAGCTATCGGTCCACAGCAAATACTTCCGATCAATTTTTCTTGAAAAACTATCGGGATTGTGCATTTAATCAATCCGCATCCGCATTTAAATATATAAAAACTGCCTAATTCAAATGCTTTATTTGTTGCAAAAGACATATTGGTTTTACATATATTAGAACATTTTTCTGCCTGCAGACAAAGATAGCTGGGATTCCCTAAACTTAAAAGATTATTCCCTTCAGTATCGTACAATGCGACTTCAATAGATGTTAACTTGGTAAAATAATTAAAAATTTTTTTAATTTGATTTTCATCCAATATATCTAGTGGATTATAATCGGATTTTTTCTTATTTTTCATAATTGTTCTATAAATTAAAATCGGATTTTTTCTTTTTAAAAATATTTCAAATAATTTTGTGCTAATTGTATATTTGATATAAAATAATATTAAAACTTTAGATATTTATTTTTGCTTTAACTGATTTTACTTAAACAATAATAAATTATTAAAATTTTATAATATAATTTCTATAATTTTTTTTCAGATTTATTATACTGAATTTTATTTTAAATAACAAGCAAAAAAATTTATTTATATAAATTTTAACAAACTAGAACTATTTTTTAGCAAAATTTTACATATTCTTTTTGATATAAATTAATTCAATATTTTTAAGCGCATCGTCTTCTAATTCATTTATATTTAATTTATTCTCTAAATCGACTATTTTTTCGAGTTTAGGATGAATAGCTGGTTTTTTAGGTAAAAATACTGTGCAACAATCTTCATAAGGCAATATCGAAGTTTCGAAAGTGTCGAATTTATTTGCATATTCTATTATTTCCGACTTGTCCAGTCCGATTAAGGGTCTTAAAATTGGCAGATATTTAACAACCGAATTTGAAGATGTTATTCCCTCGATTGTTTGGCTTGCAACCTGAGCAAGACTTTCACCTGTTATTATACACGATAATGAGTTTTTTAAAGCAATTTTTTCGGCAATTCTCATCATAAAACGGCGCATCATGGTAATCATGTATTCTTCGGGTATATTTTTATGAATTTCTTCTTGTATTTTTGTGAGAGGCACCACATACAAGTTAATATCGTAAGAGTAAGAAGAAATTTTTTCCGCCAAAGATATGACCTTTTCTTTTGCCATATTAGAAGTGTAAGGATAACTATGAAAATGTAATGCTGAAATTTTCATGCCTCTTTTAGTCATTAGTATACCTGCTACAGGGCTGTCAATCCCGCCGGAAAGTAATAATAAACCACTTCCCGAACAACCTACGGGCATTCCCCCCGCACCTGTTATAATATCTTTAAATATATATACTTTTTTGTTTTCTCTTATATCTATAGTTATTGTCCAATCAGGGTTATGAATGTCGACAATTAAATTCGGATATTTTGATAAAATAATGCCGCCTATATTTTTTGCTACTTCAAGCGACGTTTGAGGATATGTTTTATCAGCTCTATTGCAAATAATTTTAAAACTGCCTTCGGATTTTGCTAACGATAAAGAAGTTTTTATAATATCCTCTTCATTGGATTCGCATTTTTTGCATATGCTGTAAGAATGTATTCCGAAAATAAATTTTAATTTTTCTTTAATTTCATCTTCTTCTGTATAATTATCTATGTAGATTCGACTTCCTACTTTTTCTATATCGTAATTTATACCATTTAAGGCAGATTTTATATTTTTAATTAAAAGAGATTCAAAATAAGATCTGTTATTGCCCTTTAAAAAAATCTCACCATATCGTATTAATATAGTATTATTGTTCACTGCTCTATAGTCTCCCTTTTTAAAAATTTATTTACACAAAAGGTTAATTCTTTTGCTGCTATTTTCGCATCTTCTATTTTTGTATTTTTAGAAAAACTAATTCTTAAAGTCCCATCGGCATACAGATGATTTAAGCCTATAGCGTCTGTTAGTCTGTAATTTTTTTTACTAGCCGAACAAGCCGAACCTGTTCCTATGTAAATGTTTTTATTCTCAAGCATATGTACTATAACTTCAGATTTTATTCCCGAAATCGAAATAGAAAGTATATTATCTAATAAATTTTCTGCTGAACTTCCATTTATTATATAGTTATCGATATTTAAATTTTCTAAAAACGCTTCCCTTAAAGATTTAAAATATTGCGGCATAAAATTATTAACAGCATTTTTTAAAGCCTCACTAAAAGCTATAATCGCACCTACGTTTTCCGTTCCGGAACGTAATCCGTTTTCTTGTCCTCCACCTAAAATAAAAGGTGTAAGGGGTGCTGTTTTCTTTTTATAAAGCAATCCGCAGCCTTTTGGAGAATAAATTTTATGTGAACTTGCAGAATAATAATCCACTCCTAAATTTTTTAAATTGATCGGAATTTTACCCAATGCCTGAACGCCGTCCGAATGTATTAAAACATTTTTGTTTTTTGTTTTTGTTAAATCGGCTATTTTTTTTATATCGTTTATCGTTCCGAATTCATTGCTTACATGAATAATGGAAATTAATTTTGTTTTATTGTCTATTAAATTTAATAGTTTTTCAACATCTAAGGTTGCATCTTTTTTTAAGGGACAAATTCTTAT
>CASEPJ010000108.1 GCA_949289715.1 uncultured Clostridia bacterium | reverse complement strand
TACTATATAATCATAAAAAATTAAGCATTAAAACAATATTAATATCTGTTTTTTTATTTTATATTTTTTCAGTTAATACATCTTTTAGTATTTATGTTTAAAAAATATAAGATTAAATTAAATGTTAATATTAAAAAAATAGTATTGACTAATAATAGAACCCTATAAAATCAATTTTATTAATAAAGCCCTAAATACATTTACTTTTTTGGTAATTTATTTAGGGCTTTATTAAAACAAAAAATTTAATTTTGAATAAACTGCTAATAAATATTTTCAACTTGTTATTTATACCTGCTTGTTAATTTATATTTATTTAAAGTCAAAACTGGTTTATTATTAAACCAAATGAAAAACTATAAAAATTTAATTTTCATTTTTGATTTTTTTCTTTACGGAAGTTTTTGAAACGGTTTTTGATTTTTTTTCCGTAAAAGGAATTACATTGGCACCATCTGTCCATAATTTTTCCAAATGATAAAATTCTCTGGTTTCGGCATTGAATAAATGTACAATTATATGACCGAAATCCATCGCAATCCATCGTCCTTCACGATAACCTTCCGTTCTTAAAAGCAAAACACCGGCTTCTTCGGTCTTTTTTTCCACTTCGTCGCAAAGTGCTTTAACCTGAGTAGCCGATCTGCCGCTCGCAATAATAAATCTTTCGGCAACGCTGGTCATATGAGCGACATCCAAAACTACTATGTCTGTACCTTTTTTATCGCTTATGGCGTTACATATTAAATCGGATAACTGTTGTGTCTGCATAAAATCTCCCTTTAAATTTTATTTATTTTTTCGGGGCAATAATAATTGACCGCTTCTATTGTTTTAGCTGCCAACTCCCCTTTTTCTTGCATTTCTTTAAAATAAGTAGAATAAAGACATTCTTTAAAACCCTCTTCAAAATTATTTTCTACCGTTTTTCTTAATTCTTGCACTCCTTCGAAATTTCTGCCGGGTTCTATACAGTCGGCGGTATAAATTAATTTTTCCAACATACTCATATTCGCTCTGCCCGTAGTATGATATTTTACCGCATTTAAAACATCTTCGTCCTCTATACCGAATAATTTGGCGGCTAAAAACGCTCCCACATATTGATGTCTGATGTTTTTGTATTTATTGAAGTCTTTGTTGGAAGCGACAAAGCCTTTTTCAAATGCCGTTTTTGCGTCTATATATTTTGCCATATCGTGCAATATGGCGGCAAGAATTACTTTTTCTTGGGGCAAGTTTAGTTTTTTGTTAATTTTTACGGCAGTAACCGCCACGTTTGCGGTGTGAATGTATCTTTTTTCCTTTAAATTGTTTTTTAAAAAATCTATAATATTTATATACTTTCTATATAAATTGTGTTCGTCTACAAACCTTTCAATTTCCAACGGCATTAAATTTTCACAGGACAGATTAAAAATTTTACGAATCCTTATTTCCGTTGACGATACGTTTGGTATTTCATCTTCTGCCACAGTGATTTTTGCATTATAAAGCTTTTTATATTTTTCTGCCAACTCTAACAAATCGGAATATGAAACGGAAAAGGAGTCTTTTCTTTTAAATACCAAAAAGGACACGTTTTGTAAAAGCCATTCCGGTTTTTTCCATTTAAAAATATCCCTTAAGCTATCCCCACCTATTACAAGGCAGGGTTTTATATTCTTAAGCAAAAATTTTTCCGCAGTTATAAAAGTATAATTTTTATTCCCGTTCAATTCCGTATCGCTCACTTTCGTTTCGGGAAATTTATTTGCCAAAAGTTTGCACATTTCATAACGGATATCGGAAGAAACTTCAACATCGTTTTTATGCGGAGGTAAACCTGCCGGCATAATAATGAGATTTTTATTATAATTATTTATTACCGATTTAACTATAGCCTCATGTCCGTTATGAACAGGATTAAAAGTTCCCCCGAAAATATAAATTTCCTCCAATTCGAGTCCTCCGTAATGCAATTCAATATATGCCAAGCCTATATGCCGATAATTGTAAAATTTTTTAACTATATTATTTTTAATTTTTTTAAATTTTAAAATTACATTTTTTAAATAATTAACACTTGTTTTTTCACAGCTTCATATTTTATAAATTTATTAATTTTTATAAATTTTAAAAACAATGGCATATTAGATTTGCGCACAAATAACAATCAGTTAAAGCAAAGAACTTTTATTGTATTTTATTATTTAACGCAAATACCAATAATTAGCGAAAATTATTTTCAACCTTTTACCAGCTTAACAGCAAACTCGATATTTCGACTTGTTTTTAAATAAATACTATTTTATATAAAATTTATCTAAAAACATTGCTGTAGCACATTTATAGTTTTAGTCTGCAATTTTTTTTGAGTATAAATTAAAAAAAATTTTTTATCGCATTTTAATATTTATTTTTATTAAGTATAACAAAATTTATAAAAATTGTAAAGTATATTTTAAAATCTGAATTTTTGGAAATAATAGTTTAATAAATATTTTGTTTATATACAGGTTTATCAATTACTTAAAAAAGGAGTTTTTATGTTTTATTTTTTTAAAGTACTTAACAATATTCTTTTAAAGGGCATAATGCTTTTTTTCTTCTATTTGTTTTTTGCTTATTATTTGGGCAGAGGTCTGCTTTCGTTTTTGGTCGCACTCTCCGCTTTATGCGTAATACAAATAATCATTAACATGATAAAAGATAAAAAAGGCCAATCAAGAGACCGCAGTTTGGAATATGAAAAAATCGTGGATTTTTATGTAAAACAATTGCTGTTAAAAACCCGCATAAGCACATCCAAATTTTTCGGTGAACTTTTTTCGAAAAAATATAAAACAGTTACAAGAAGCGAATTTTTAATTTTGAAAGACAAAGAGATAGACAAAACGTCGTATATCGTTCTGCCCGTATTTACCACACCTAAAATTAACGGAGATTATGTAAGACGTGCATTTATTTTAGCAAAACGCCACAACATAAAAAAAGCAGTAATTATGTGCAACGCCTTCGACAAAGATGCCGAAAACGTTATAAGCGGAATTAAATCCGTCGAAATAAAACTATTAGATAAATATTCGGT
>CASEPJ010000107.1 GCA_949289715.1 uncultured Clostridia bacterium | reverse complement strand
TTTAAATCTTCCCTTTGTAAATTTTCAATAAGCGAAATTTCTTTAATTTGTTGATTCGTATATTTTCTGACAATAGCGGGAATCTCTGTCAATTCGGCAATTTTTGCAGCTCTATAACGTCTTTCACCCGCTATAATCATATATCTTTTATCGCGGGGGGTAACTATAATAGGCTGAATGACACCGTGTACTTTAATTGAATTAGCAAGATCGTTTAATGCATCCGCATTAAATTCTTTCCTCGGTTGTTCGGGATTTCTGTCTATTAGCGCTAATGAAATCATTTGCGCCGTTTCGCCTTCTAAAATATCTGAAACGCTTTTGCTGGGTTGACTTGCAGGTGCTTGCTGTGCTTTATCGGATGAAATATCGTTACTGTTAAAGGAAAACAAAGCTTCTAAACCTCTGCCTAAACCGGTATTCTTACTCATATGTTAAATCTCCCTTTCTATTTATTTTTATTTTCTCTTTTTAAAAATTCTTTAGTGAGCGACTCGTAAGCTCTTGCGCCGGCGCATTTTCTGTCGTGTATCATTACCGGCACTCCGAAACTCGGTGCTTCGCTAAGTTTAACGTTTCTCGGAATAAATGTATTAAATACTTTTTTACCTAAAAATTTATAAATTTCTTCGACAACCTGCTTATTCAATTTGTTTCTGCTATCATACATAGTAAGTATTATTCCTTCTACTTCTAAAGAAGGATTCAACTGTTTTTTAATTAGATAAATCGTATTCATCAATTGACTTAACCCTTCCAGCGCATAAAACTCGCACTGAATAGGAATAATCACACCGTCCGCAGCGGTAAGCGCATTTATTGTAAGCAATCCCAAAGAGGGAGGACAGTCTATACAAATGTAATCGAATTCGTTTTTCAACATCTTTAAAGCTTTTTTTAATATTCGGTCTCTTTCTTCCATGTATACAAGCTCAACTTCCGCCCCTGCAAGGTTTATGTTTGCAGGTAATAATTTTAAATTTTTTATCGAAGTTTCCATAATCGCTTTATTAACTTCCTGCAATTCACCTGCCATAATGTCGTAAATCGAATATTCGAGTTTGTTTTTTTCAACACCTAACCCCGTTGTGGAATTACCTTGCGGGTCAATATCCACCAACAGCACTTTTTTGTCGGCTGCAGCAAGATACGATGCAAGATTGACGCAGCTTGTAGTTTTACCGACGCCGCCTTTTTGATTAGTAAATGCTATTATTTTTCCCATTTTTACCTCCGAATGGTAGTAGGTTTTAGTTATTTTTGTAATTTGAAGTTTTAAAATTTAAATTAAATACTTATTAAAACACAAAACTTCTAAATTTTAATAAGTTTTTGAATAACCTCTATCAATTAAAAAATTTAAACATATTTATAATCGATAAATTGTTATATTTAAAAGCGCTTTTTAAATTTTCTTTATAATTAACTCGAAAATTCAAATTTTGCCGGTACATTACAATGGATCGCTTCTTTCTTTTCCTTTTCCTCTCGGAAATTTTTCGGGCGTTTTATCGATTTTGGAAATTATTGCAAACGACCTTACGATATCGCTGCCAGGCAAAGGAATTTTTAAAAGTTTTACAAATTTTCCATTCAAAAGTCTTATGGCGTTTTCCGCTTCTTTTAATTCGTCTTCGACGTTTTCTGCCTTATACGCTATAAAAATTCCTCCTTTTTTTACTAAAGGAAGAGAGTATTCGCACAAAGTGTTCAGTCTTGCGACCGCACGCCCGGTAACCACATCGAAAAAATCCCTGTAAGAACTTCTTGCAAGCTCTTCGCTTCTTATGTGTATTGCTTCTGCGTTTTCTAAATTAAGTGCTTTTATAACTTCTTTTAAAAAGGTTACTTTTTTATTTACACTGTCAATCATTGTAACCTTTAAATCCGGACGGACGATTTTTAAAGGCAGGGCAGGGAAGCCCGCACCCGAACCGATGTCCAACAAAACCGAATTTTTAGGTATACACGACTCACACAAAACACTGTCGATAAAATGTTTGTCACAAACTTCCCGTTCTTTTGTTATTGCGGTTAAATTGAATTTTTCGTTCCATTCAATTAAAAGATTATAATATTTTTCAAACATTTCCGCTTTTTTAGCATCGAGTTCAATATTTATCAAAGAAAAACGGTTTTGCAAATAATCTTTCATTGTGCCTCCGCAAAAAATTAATCGACTTTTAAAAATTGTTTTTCGGCTTATAAAAATCTAAATTTAAGCAAAAATTTAGGTATGCATTTTATATCTCAAATTAACCTTTTCGCTCTCTTGTTTTAAAAGGTCCGCCGATAAAATCGGTTAATTAAATTATATAATATAAAATCTCTTTTGACAAGTGTTTCACGGCGTTTCACAGCAGAAAAATTTAAATTATTTCTTCTGTGAATTCTAATGGCGCATTATAAATATTTTTAGTAAATATTTATTTTACAATGTGTTTTTATATTAAAAAAATAAAAGTCCGAAATTCAAATTATCCTCTATAAGTCGAAATAAAATTAAACAATTTAATTTAAATAAAACAACAAATAAAACAACGAATTAATAAATTGCTTTACAAATTAAATATATGTTTTTTTGTTTTTTTAAAAAACTTTACGTCTGTTTTTTGCGTAGCGTTTATTTTACTTGTAAATATAGATAATAAATGTTATCATATACTTATAAAAATAATAACGATTTATCCGCCGCAATAGCCGCAATAATTGTTTGTTTTTAAAAAACTAAAAATTTTACTTAAAACAAATAAATCAAATAAAATTCAATGTATCATAAAACTATAAATACCAAATTTCATTAAAAACGATATAAAATGACTTTAATAAAAATTCAGTAATACTTTATATTTAAAATTAATTAAATCCTATTGTTTTTTATTGTTCGCAAAAAGCAGATAAAAACAATTAGACATTGAGGAAACGATTTTATTATGCCGGATAATGAATATAACGATATAGAACAAACAAACAACGATATTCTTGCTTCGCAAAGCAACACTTTGGGAATAACGGGCAGCGATTATCCCGAATATTTAATCATTCCCGATAACGACACGGGAGAAGAAATAAATTCCTGCAAAAAAAATAATTCAAATAAAAAAAATAAATTTTTAATTACCTTTGCCGCCATAATGGCATTAATCGTTTCGCTTGGCGGGGTTAATGTTTTTTCAACTTCAACAATAAATGTAAATATAATATCGTTAACTTCAAATTCGACCAGCATCGTTTATGATTTGACCGTTGATAATTTACAAAACGACCCTACTTTGGTATTGTATAACGATTTTATAACAAGAGAAATTCCCATTACAAATAATCGCATAAGCGGAGTTTTTGAGGATTTAAAACCTTCCACTAAATATACACTTGCCGTCAAATATAAATCCGGCTTAATTAAAACTTCCGCTTATTCTCAAAAAATTTTTACAACCAGCCAATAAAACGTAAACTTATGCAATAAAAATTTCAGGCATCGAAAGCATAAATGGCGCTAATAAAATTTTTCTGCGATTCATGCATTTCATTTCACTATATAACTTAAGGAGAAATCAATGAAAAAGAAAATAAAAAAATCGTTGACACCCGAACAGAAAAAAATACTGTCGAAGTATTTTATATTAACTCTTATAGGGGTTGTTTTTATCGTTCTTTCTGCTATTTTCGCAAACGAAATTTACGGAGAAAACTCAATTTTCGCACAGCCCGTTACACAAAATCAGTTTATTAACACGCTTTATTCGAAAATACCCATTGTTATAAGAAGCATAATCATAATAATTATAGTATTGGTTTTAAGCAAACTTTTGAGAAAACTCATTCACAAAACAATTTCCAGTGGAAACAGAAAACTTACGGCAGCAAAATTGATTGACAGTTTTTTAAAATATTTCGTAGCCGTTTTGATTATACTTATTCTTCTTTCCACCTGGGGGGTCGATACGGGTACACTCGTCGCAAGCGCAGGAATTTTAAGTTTAATCATAGGACTCGGAGCGCAAAGTCTTGTCAGCGATATAATTGCCGGCCTTTTTATTGTATTTGAAGAAGAGTACGCCATAGGCGATATAGTAATCATCGACGGTTGGCGAGGAACCGTACAAGAAATAGGTATCCGCACCACTAAAATCGTGGATGCGGGAGGAAATACCAAAATAATAAACAACAGCAATATTACGGAAGTTATAAATATGACGGGAGACCTTTCCCTTGCCGTCTGCGACGTGTCCATAGAATACGGCGAATCGTTGGAAAGAGTAGAAAAAGTTATTAAAGAAAATCTTAATCAAATCAAAAAAAATATCCCCTCCGTTAAAGAAGGGCCTTTCTACAAAGGCGTTTCACAGCTTGCCGATTCGGGAGTAATATTAAAAATCGTAGCAAAATGCTCGGAAGAAGATAAATTTCAGACACAACGAGATTTAAACAGAGAAATAAAATTAATTTTTGATAAAAACAATATTAACATTCCTTTCCCTCAGGTTGTCGTCAATTCTCCCTCTAAAAGCTCTAAAGTCAAAAATGCCGACAAGTCTTCAGCCTCTAAAAAGGAAAATATCTCTAAAACAAAACCTCCGAAAAAAAATAAATAAATCTCTTTCTCGTTATGCCTCTTAATGCCGGTCTGAAAGTATTTTAATAGAATAAATTTAAACTTTTATAAAGCTAATAGGAAAAAAATATTTTAATATTTTATATCATTTATCGCATAAAATGACTTATCTATAAATATTTTCGTATTTAATGATAAACTATAAAATTAATTTAAATCAATATTTATATGCTTGCAAATTATCGGGTTATATGTTAAAATTATATGGCTGAATTTGAATAAAAGCAAAGATGATGCCTTCGGGAGAGTGTATTAATGCTTAATAAACCTAAAAAATTAAAATTAACAAGTGCTCAATATATAATTTTGGGCTATCTTGCCTTTATTTTTATCGGCAGTTTGCTTTTAACTTTACCAATATCGTCAAAAAGCGGAGAATTTACCCCCTATCTAACCTGTCTTTTCACATCGACTTCCGCCGCATGCGTAACGGGTCTGGTTGTTGTGGACACGGCCTTGCATTGGTCGTTATTCGGTCAAATCATAATACTGTTGTTAATTCAAATCGGCGGTTTGGGAATTATGACCGTTATAACTTTAGTTGCCGTAGCTCTCGGCAAAAAAATAGGACTCTACCACAGAACCGTTCTTATGGTATCTTCCAACACCTTAAAATTAGGCGGAATAATTCATTTGGTCAGAAGAATTTTCACGGGAACCATAATATTTGAAGGGCTGGGCGCAATATTGCTTTCCATTCGGTTTTGTCCGGAATTGGGCTTTTGGAAAGGGGTTTATTACGGAATTTTCCATTCGGTTTCCGCTTTCTGCAATGCCGGTTTCGATCTTATGGGGATTAACGGTGAATTTTCCTCTTTAACACACTATTCGGGAGATGTATTGGTCAATCTAACCATAGCCTTTTTAATTATAATCGGTGGTTTGGGTTTTTTCGTATGGGGTGACCTTGTTGACAGCAAATGGCATCTCAGTAAATTAAAACTTCATACCAAAATAGTTTTAGGGGTAAACGCTGTATTGATAATCGTCCCCACCATATTGTTCTTTTTCCTCGAAAAAAATGCTTCGATGCAAAATGCCTCGGTATGGGAAAGACTGCTTATGTCCTTCTTTCAGTCCGTTACTCCAAGAACGGCAGGTTTTAATACTGTAAATCTTGCCGCCCTTTCGGACAGCGGCTCACTCTTGACCACTATACTTATGTATATAGGCGGCAGTCCCGGTTCCACCGCCGGCGGTATAAAAACCACCACGTTTATGGTAATTTTATTGGGCACATATGCAACAATCAGAAATACCGATAAAATAGTGATAGGTAAACGCCGATTGGATTTCCGTCTTGTCAGACAATCTTTAACCATCGCCACTCTTTATCTTTCCGCTATTTTGTGCGCAACCTTCATTATCTGCGCTGTGGAACCTTATTCTTTAAAAGACATTTTATTCGAAACCACGTCCGCAATAGGTACCGTGGGACTAACAACGGGCATTACGCCGTTATTACACAATTCATCTAAAATTATATTAATTATATTGATGTTTGTAGGCAGAGTAGGAGCGTTATCTCTTGCTCTTGCATTTGGCGACAAACAAAAAAATCCGCCTTTAAACAGGCCGGTAGAAGACATTTTGATAGGATAGGAGTAAAAAAATATGAAATCCGTTTTGGTTATAGGTATGGGCAGATTCGGAAGACATCTTGCTTTAAAAATGTTGGAATTAGGCAATGAAGTTATGATAGTAGATGCAAAAGAATCCATTATTACCGAACTTGCGCCGAAGTTCACAAACGCATATATCGGAGACTGCACCAACGAGTCCGTGTTAAAAGAAATCGGCGTTAATAATTTTGATTTATGTTTCGTTACCATAGGAGATAACTTTCAATCGTCATTGGAAATAACCTCCCTTTTAAAAGAATTAGGCGCAAAATACGTCGTCTCTAAAGCAAGCAGAGATATTCAGGCAAAATTTTTAATTAAAAACGGAGCGGACGAAGTAGTTTACCCCGATAGGGACATGGCGGAAAAACTCGCTATAAAACATAACGCAAAAAATATTTTCGACTATATCGAAATTACGGACGATTACGGTATTTTCGAAATTCCCATTGTAAAAGAATGGGCGGGTAAATCGATTAAAACGGTAGATGTTCGCAAAAATTTTCATATCAATATAATGGCAATTAAAAGCGATGACCAATTAAAAGTTCTTCCGAGTGCGGATTATGTTTTCGATGAAAACGACCACATTTTAATTGTGGGCAAACCTGCCGACGTATTTAAACTAACCGATAAAATTTAAATATAGAATTATCAATAAATATTTATAAAAAAACGCAGACTTTAATCTGTGTTTTTTTATTTGTTAAAGAAAAATAATTATAGCATTTTTTTTAGTTATTTTAAACAATATAAAACAAAAAAAGCATAAAAATAAAATTTTTTAATTTTTTTTAAAAAATATGTATAACTAATCTTTTTTATGGCAAAAATTTGACTACAAAACATTTGGAGGTCATACAATGGACAGAACAAAAACCCACAATAAATTTTGGGCATTTATGAAAAAGAACGCATATATATTTATTTTGCTGCTTTGCGTTGCGGCTATAGTAACAACAGTAATTATTTCGGTAAACAATAATAATCAGACTCCCGTAAACGGAGCTCTTGATAATCAGCCCGACACAGAAAATCCCGGCGAAGATACCGAAAACCCCGGTGAGGACACTGAAAATCCCGGTGAAGACACTGAAAATCCCGGCGAAGACACTGAAAATCCCACACCGGATACTCCCATAGTATTTTTAATGCCAACGCCTTCGACATCTACGGGTATGGAGTTTTCCCTTACCGCAGGTGTATACAACGAAACATTAAAACAGTGGCAGACCCATATGGGAATAGACTTTTTGGTTGAAGAGGGAGCTTCGGTAGCCGCCGTATACGACGGTACGGTAGAATCTGTAACTACCACTTTAATGGAAGGAACAAAAATCGTAATAGCACACGATAACGGTTTAAAAACGGTTTACGGCTCCTTAAACAGCGAAGTTAACGTAGAAGCGGGAGATGAAGTAAAAGCAGGTAAAATAATAGGTACTGCCGGCTCAACTGCTTTAAACGAAAGCTCTATGGGTGCACATTTGCATTTCGAAGTTATAGATAATGGCGTATATGTAAATCCCGTGGATTATTTCGAAGCCGAATCGGACAAGTAATAATAAGCCCTTCATATTAAATTTATTTATATAAATGAGAAAAACGGTGTAAATTCACCGTTTTTTTCTTATATTTTTGTGTTTAAGTTTTATTGTTTAAATCTTTTCGATTATTGTTTTTTTGCAAAATATTTTTTGCTTTGCGAAAATAAATTATAAAAAACAACAAATATTAAATATTTTTTAATTATAGCATAATTTTGTATTTTTTAAATTTAATTCAATACTCAATCTACTTTGTAATAAATAAAACTCCCAAAGTATTGGGTCCGCAATGGCTCGATATGGTACATCCTGCGGTAGTTTCTAAAACTTCATCGAAAATATTATAACTTTTAACCTTTTCCACGGTTGCGGCAACCAATTCGGGGTCGCATTTCGTATGCGTTACGAAAGCCCTCTTTTTTTCCACTTCGGGATATGCCGTCATTTTATCGTTTATGTATTTATCTACAACGGCAGGAAATGCTCCTTTATACTTTTTCCCTACCGTCATTGCTCCTTTGGGCATAATTATTTCCGGATGAATTTTAAGCATCTTACCGAAAAAATTACTTACGCTGGAACATCTGCCGCCTTTATATAAATAATCCAAATCTTTAATTACAAACGAAACCTGAATTTTTTGGGCAACTTTCAGCGCTTCCTCATAAACTTCCTTTACCGAATAACCTTCCTTTGCCATATCGTATGCATGCAGAATTTGCAGCGCAACGCCAGTAGAAAGAGCACAAGAATCGACACAATAAACGTTTTCGATTTTTTCGGCAGCCATCATGGCGGATTCGCAAGTTCTGGAAATTTTACCGGACAGACCAAAATGTATTAAAGCATCCCCGTCTGCCAAATTCTTTTTAAAAAATTCATAATACTCTTCCTGCGTCAAAGCGGCGGTTTTCGGGAAAATGTTTTTTTCTTCCACACAATGATAAATATCTTCACAAGTTATATTTACGCCGTCGGCATATTCTTCGTCTCCTAATATGATTTTTAACGGTATTACTCTTATATCGTATTTTTGTAAAATCTCATTAGGTAAATCGCATGTGCTTTCGGTTGTCAAAATTATTTTCATATCATTCTCCTCGATTTTTTCCTATACGGTGTTTATATAAATTATACATTGTTATTTTCTTTTTGTCTATCGATTAAATACGCCTATTCGAATTAGCGATTTTTTATTTAATTTTAAAACTAAAAATTTGAAATTTAACAATTATGTTTTTTTAATTAAAATTAAAATTATAAAATTAACAAATCATATGCTAATTGAAAACTATTTTTATAAAACCCTTTTCGTTATAATAAAAGGGAGTTTTCCATACGACTTTGCCTTTCACGTCTTTATATTCAAAAGGGCCGTATGCACGGCTGTCCTTACTTACGTTTCTGTTATCGCCAAGTACAAAAATCTCGTTTTCTTTAAGCGTTATTTCATAGGTGTTAGATACGGGAAGCATTTTTTCTTTTATATAACTTTCGTCTTGCAAAACTCCGTCTACATAAACATGAGCATAACCGTCTTCTCCGTTGGCTATTTTAACCGTTTGCCCTTCAACGGCAATTATGCGTTTTATTATATTATTGCTTAATTTAGCGTCGTTATATAAAATTACGACATCTCCGCTTTTTACGTTTCTCGTATTAAAATAAAAAACATATTGATTGTTATAATAATTGGGCAGCATAGATGTTTGCTGAATTCTTATAGGGCAAAAAATATAAGACAATATAAGAATTATAACGGCGGCAGCCGCTAAAACTTCTATAATCATTTTAAAAAAATCGTTAATGTCGTAAGTCTCTCTGTCGACGAGTTTTTGTTTATAAAGCACGGGTGGAACATATTTATCCATCAACATTATTCTCCGTAGAAATGATTTTTTTTACCATTTTGTCTAAAGCGCTCTTGGATACCAAAATGATATGCTTGCAGCCTTCGCATTCCAACTTAAAATCTATGCCCGTTCTCAAAATTTTCCACCTATTTGAACCGCAAGGATGATTTTTTTTGGTAATAACGATATCTCCCGATTTATACATTGTTTCTCCTATATCCAAACAAAATTATTAATCATGAAAGAGTGTCCACCCGTTTCGAAATAAATTTCTTTTACGTTAGCCCATTCTTTCAAGGTAATATTATCCTGATTTTTAAAATCGTTTTTTATCAGTTTTATTCTTTGCCAAAATTCTCCCCCGACAATCGATACGGTCGCATAATATTTAACGGTATTAACACCAAAAAGCACATCTACAATTACAGAAATATTTTGTTTTTTCGAACTGTAAACGTCAAATTGCAAACTGCTGTCTTCGTTTCTTAAAACTTCTTTGGAACTGATTTTGGCGGTAGAAAAAAGCCCTTCTTTTAAATAAACGCCTTCAATCCCTATAGGTCCCGTTTTTTTGCTTATCAAATCGGATTTCAAAAATATACTCGGTCCGAAAAATGCCTTGCCCGACACATGAAAAACGCTGTCTATATTGTCTTTATAAGAATAAATACTTCTCGTAAAAGCGGGTTCGGTGGGAATTAAATTTTCGTATTTTGAAAGTTTTTCCTGTACCAAAGGAGAGGAATAAGAACATCCTGTCACATAATTAACGTTTACGAACAGCAAAATATTTGAATCGGAACGGGAAAAGGGCAGTGTTGCGTAATAATAATCCGAATCCACTTTTAAACAATCGATTTTTTTCCATACCCTGAATTTGGGATTTATTTCGTTTTCCGAAACATAAAGTTCCACCGATTCGATTATAATAGAGGGGTCCACCTTTATTTTCGCATTTAACGAACCTTCTTCTTTTACGATTTCGCACTCGGGTTCCGAGGGAATTACTCCCATGCCTTTAAGATAACTGTCAAACCACGCTTTGGGTGTATTTGCGGCATTAGGAGATATTAAATTATTCAAATTAGCCGAAAAGCTGCATCTTTCCTCAACAGTTTCGGGGACTCTTTTTAACGTATCGCACGCCCTCTCTATAGGCGTCATAGAACTGTTGCTGCCGGACATATACAAAATAGGGCAGCGGGTAAAAGGAGCATACGACTGCGGCGCCAACGTCATTGTATATAGCTGTGTCGAAGCATCGAAAGGAGGAAGTGTTTTAGTTTCGTCGAATTTAAAATATCCCTCATATTCAATCCAACCGGCGCCAAACAACGTTACGGCGGCAGAGCATCTCTCTTCCACGGCCGACATAAGCCAAACTATATCCGCTCCGGAACCGATTCCGAAAAGCCCAATGACCGAATGAGTCTGTGTGCGTATATAAGTAACGGCACGCCTTGCCGCATACGTCCATTCATACCAAAAGGATTTATGAGCATCGTCGGTTTTTCCCGTTACGGGTTTTTTCGATTCGGGTATTGCATATTGAAGTTCGTCGGGATATATGGTACTGAATGTTCCGTTTTTACCGCTGTAATCGAATATCATTGCGGAATATCCTCTGTCCGTCCAATAATTCAGCCATTGCCTGTCTGCAGGCTGTGTTTTATGAGGAACAATCAAAACAACGGGAGCATATTCCGATTCGAGATTTTTTGCATAAATGGCAAAAACTCTCACGGCTCCTTTTTCGCACTTTCTCGAAGTAAAGTAAATATGAGAATACTGCACGTTGTTTTCGGTGTATTCTCTAATTTTTTTTACATCTAAAGTTTCTTCGTTATTAAAATTTTCCCATACTTCTTTCGGACTTTTAAAATTTACCATTATATATTCCTTAAAGAATTATTTTTTGTCAAACTACTTATTCTGTTTTATACGGCGCCAAATATTTGGTGAGTTTATTCTTCGCTCTCTGCAGGGCATTATCGACCGATTTCGGAGGTTTGTTCAGTTTTTCGGCTATCGTCAAATAATCGTAACCTTCCAAATAAAGTTTTAATGTGCTTATTTCGAAAGGACTTAAAACGGTGCCCATTTTTTCTTTCAGCCAATTTGCATGAAAATTTGCTATTACTATATCCTCGGGGTCCACAAAAGACATTTTTCCCACTTCTTCGGCATTGTTGTCAATATCCAGCGCCGAATTTAAAGGTTTGTGTTTCAATCTGTTGAAATTTCTGAAAGCGGAAACGATTTTTCTTTCAATACATACGTTAGCATAAGTTTTAAAAGAAGTTTTATTCTCCGAATCGAAAGTTGAAACGGCATTATATAGTCCCAACATTCCTTCCTGAACCAAGTCTTCAACATCTCCGTGAATGAAATAAAATCTTCTGGCTTTGCTTAAAACAACTTTTTTATATCTGGAAAACAATTCCTCCAATAAATATCCGTCCTTTGTTTCCCTGTATTTTTTTATCAATTCCTCGTCTTTAAGCATGCCGTCCTCCCGATGACATAACTTTATAATTAATCATTTTGATTCCTTTGTCTTACAGCTTCGTAAATAATCACGCCGGCAGCAACCGATGCGTTTAGAGAAGATATTTCCCCAAACATCGGTATGGATACGGCAAAATCGCATTTTTCCTTAGTCAAACGAGATATTCCCTCCCCTTCGGAACCAATAACTACAGCTATTGCACCCGTTAAATCTGCCTTATACATACTTTCGCCGTTCATATCGCAGGCCGCTATAAAAAAGCCTTGTTTCTTTAACCGGTCGATGGCTGCGTTTATATTGGACACCAAAGCTATATTCATATATTCTGCCGCACCCGAAGCAGTTTTTATAACCGTTTCCGTAACAAGACAGGCTCTATGCCTTTGAATTATAATACCGTCGACACCGGCACATTCGGCCGTTCTTATTATGGCACCGAAATTATGCGGGTCGGTAATGCCGTCTAAAATAATCAGAAAAGGAGAGTGATTTTTTTCTTCCGCATTTTTTAATATATCGTCCAATTCGCAATACACAAAATCGGCGGTATCCGCAAGCACCCCTTGATGCCGCAAACCTTTTCCCGCTTTATCGAGAAACTCTTTCGGAACATACATAACTTTTATTTTTTTGTCCCTCGCCATTGCAGCTATGCGGTTTAACGCCATATCGTTCGAATTTTTCAATATCATTATTTTATTTACGGTAGTTTCCCCTTTTAAAAGTTCTATAACCGCATTTTTCCCTGCTGTAAGCATATTACCTTCCTTTTCTTTATGGTTAACTTGAATTTTAAAAATTATGTCCCCGTTGTTATGTCCATGTTGCTATAAAATTTACAATTTTGCAGTAAAAACATAATTTATATTGAATTTTGATGTTTAATTAACGCTTAAATCGGCAATATGCTTTAAAAGATATAAAATTAATGCCTTTTTTATATGATTAAGCCATATTGTCAACCAAGGGTATACTTATAATCAATTTTTATTTTTTTAAAGAATCTATTAAAGTTTGTTTCTTTTCTCTTATCTGAACCGCCTTTCCGCAAGTTTTTTCTCCTTCTGCGCATTTACCTTTGCAGCAGGAGGGTCCCGCAACTGAAAAGAGAACGGGTGCCACTTCTAAAACCAATTCCATCATTTTCCAGGCTACGTTTCTTATTTCCCACTGAGCACGGTTGCAACATCTCAATTCAAAAAAGTGCAGAAGTTCTCTTGCGTTCATAGTTACAATCATCTTCGTTTCGGCGGCATTAGGCAAAACAAAACGTGCGTCTTCATAAGAAGATTCTCCGACCCCCAAAGCTTCCGCCCATTCGTTGTACCATTGCTGAACGGTCTGCATCTGACTGTCGAATTTTTCAACGGCTTCTTTACCCAGTTTTTCTATTCCTTTCGGAACTATGTAATTGAACGCACCTTTTGCAGAAACGTACCGCTGCGATTTTACCGAAAACGAAGCAATACGATGTCTGGTTATCTGCGCCAATAAACTTCTGGAAACTCCCTCTATGCCGAAAGTAAACGATGCGTGTTCCAGAGGCGAATAATGTCCCATAGAAATAAGGTTACCTATGAATTTAGATACATCCGTATTGTCGTTTTTATTTATCAACGTATCTATATCGTAGTTCGAATAACATAGTTTTGCAGCAATTGCAACTGTTTGTTCGGGTTTTTCGGTGTATCGTAACAATGTAACGGAAGGAATAACTTTAGGCATAATGAACCTCACTTGATTTTTTCTTTTCTGTAAAAATTTTTTTATACAATATTTAATTTTTAATTGATTATTTAGCGGAATCGATTTCGTCTTCGGGATACAGTTCGTTAAAAAGCATTTTCAACCGTTCTTCCTTGTTTGTCAAATATAAATATCCGATAACGGCCTCAAGACCTGTAGCTTTCTTATATTCCGCAATCGAAGCGTTTTTTGCCGCCGTATTTATCTTGGCGTTTCTTGCCCTTCGGTAAATATCCATCTCTTCTTCGTTTAAAAAGGGCAATATTCTTTCCATATCCGCCGCCTGAGCTTTAGCGCTGACTCTCTTTGCGGTAAGTATATGCAATTTATTTATCAAAGCGTCGTGAGTTTCCACATTTTTTGTCCTCACATATAACGTATGCACACTGTCACCCACAAAAGAAAGCGCCAAAATATTTAAAGACGCTGCTTTTTTTTCGTCTACGGCTCCGCCGGAAATTTTTAATATATCCAAATATTTTTCCTCTTTTTTAAAGTTTTTAAATTTTTTTTGCTATGATTAGTTTTTAAATTTTAACAATTCTATATTCAACGCTTTTAAAATTTTTTTCGTTAGTTTTTTATTTATAGATTATTTGTAATGCTTAAATTATTAACTTGTTTTTTTGTCAAACGGGTATGTCCTTTGAGTTTGTTTTATTTAAATATTTGATGATTTTTTATAAATTTTTATTCTTAAAAAAGATTTCTTATTATAAACCCGATGTACGGCATAATAATATATAAATTTATTATAACACAATATGGAAAAAAACTCTACTTATTTTTTATTATTTTGAAAAACCTTATTTTAGTCGTTTATATAAGCAAAATTTTATTATTATGTTTAATATTTCTGCATTATTATAAATTTTTTTGTTTTTATTTTTAAAAGTTTTAAATATTTTATATAATTTAGAAAATACATATCATATCCCTTTAAATTGACAATATTGTTTATGTATTGTATAATTAAAATGTTATTTTAATTTATAACTATTCACTTATTGATTTTTATCTAATTGTAAAAACTATTAATTCGTAAAACTATTATATTCGTATCACTTAATTTATTTATTAAGCAAAAGGTAAAAATGAAAAAAAATTGGACGCCTAAAGAAGCCGGCTTGTTGTTTTCTATATTTGTGATAACATATTTCGGAGGAACCCTTATAGTAGCCCTTATAGCCTCCCTTTTAGGGCAGACTTTAGAAAGCGGCAGTATAGCGCAACTTATTATAAATTGTCTTTTACTTGCATTGTTGCCGGTTTCTGCTTTTATATTGTCCAAAAAAACCGAAACATCGTTTTTCGATGCAATCAAAATAAAAAACGGTTTGACTTTTAAAACAGTTCTTAAATGTATTTTGCTGGTTTTTCTGTGTATCTTGGCTTTTGTACCTCTGTCCGTACTGTTTACCAAAATATGCAACAATCAAAGTCTTTTCGATAAAACCGTTTTAACTATGGGAACAAAACAAATTTCTATTGCCTATTATCTGCTTTCCCTTTTGATTACAGGAATAATCACGCCGTTGTGCGAAGAAACCGCATTTAGAGGAGTTATAGTCGGCGGATTGAAACCCATAGGCTTTTGTTTTTCGGTTTTGACCGGTGCTTTATTTTTTATGCTGATGCACGCCACTCCGGAACAAACGGTTTACCAGTTTTTAATGGGAATAGTAATGGCAACCGTAT
>CASEPJ010000106.1 GCA_949289715.1 uncultured Clostridia bacterium | reverse complement strand
GCTCCTCTTGCCATTATAATGCCGCCCGTTGGATAATCGGGTGCAGGAATATAATTCAATAATTCCTCAACGGTAATTTCGGGATTATCGATTTGCGCTATAATGCCGTTTATAACTTCGTTAAGATTGTGAGGAGGAATATTCGTAGCCATGCCTACCGCTATTCCGTCCGCACCGTTAACCAAAAGATTGGGAAAACGGGAGGGCAAAACCTCGGGCTGCATTTCCGTATCGTCGAAATTGGGATACCAGTCGACGGTATTTTTATCGATTTCTCGCAGCATTTCGTAAGCGATTTTCGATAATCTTGCCTCGGTATACCTTTGAGCGGCTGGCGGATCGCCGTCCACAGAGCCGAAATTGCCGTGCCCGTCCACCAATGTATATCTTATCGAAAAATCCTGTGCAAGCCTTACTAAAGCCTCGTAAACCGCAGAATCACCGTGCGGATGAAATTTACCGAGCACGTCGCCCACTATTCTCGCACATTTTCTGTAAGGTTTATCGGAAAATAGTCCAAGTTCGCTCATTGCATACAAAATTCTTCTGTGCACGGGTTTCAAACCGTCTCTGACATCGGGTATGGCTCTAGAAACGTTGACAGCCATAGCGTATGCTATAAATGATTTTTTTAATTCGTCTTCAACCTGTAATTTTATTATTTTTGTATTGTTTATTTTATCGAATATATTATTTACGTTTTCCTGACTCATTTTTGCCTGTTACCCCCGTTAAATATCGAGTTCTTTTACGAGTTTAGCGTTTTGTTCTATAAATTCTCTTCGAAGTTCGGGCTTTTCACCCATCAAAACGGTAAAAATTTCATCGGCAAGAACCGCATCTTCCATATTTATCTGCTGAAGCGTTCTTGTTTCCGGGTTCATTGTGGTAGACCATAACTGTTCCGCATTCATTTCACCAAGACCTTTATAACGCTGAACATCGGTCCCTTTTCTGCCGTTTTCATCGAAATAGGCGTTAAGCTCCTCGTCCGAATAAAAATAATTATCCTGCTTGCCTCTGCTGACTTTATATAACGGCGGCATCGCAATATATACATGACCGTTTTCGATTAAGGGACGCATAAATCGGAAGAAGAAAGTTAAAAGCAATATCCTTATATGGCTGCCGTCGACATCGGCATCGGTCATGCAGATAATTCTGTCGTATCTCAATTTAGATTCGTCAAACTCATCCCCTATTCCGCAGCCGAATGCGGTTATCATGTTTTTTATTTCGTTATTTTCCAATACTCTGTTTATACGAGCCTTTTCCACATTTAATATTTTACCTCTTAAGGGTAAAATAGCTTGATATCTTCTGTTTCTGCCCTGTTTTGCGGTACCTCCCGCAGAATCGCCCTCTACTATAAAAATTTCGCATTGTTTTGGATCTTTATCGGTACAGTCGGCAAGTTTTCCCGGTAACGTAGTACTTTCCAAAACGCTTTTTCTTCTAGTATTTTCTCTGGCTTGTCTTGCGGCTTCTCTCGCCCTTTGAGCGGTTATACATTTTAAAACAAACTCTCTCGCTTCTTTGGGATTTTCCTCCAAATAAGTACCCAGCTGTTCGGTAACCACTTTTTGCACTATGGAACGCATTTCGCTGTTGCCGAGTTTTGTCTTTGTCTGCCCTTCGAATTGAGGTTCTTCGAGTTTAACGCTTATTACGGCGGTTATTCCCTCTCTGACGTCGTCTCCGGAAAGTTTTTCTTCTCCCTTTAAAATGTTTTCTTTCTTTGCATAATCGTTTACCGTTTTAGTTAAAGCGTTTTTAAACCCATCCAAATGAGTGCCGCCCTCTACGGTATTTATGTTGTTGGCAAAAGAAAAAATATTTTCAGAATATCCGTCGTTATACTGCAAAGCTATTTCGACTTCACTGTTTTCAGAGGAAGCGTCGATATATATGATTTTCGCAAAAACCGTTTCTTTGTTTTTGTTAAGCTGCTCTACAAAATGAACGATACCTCCCTCATAGTGAAATTCTTCCCTTTTTTCTCTGCCCTCTCTTTTATCTTCGAGAATAATCTTCAAACCTTTGTTTAAATATGCAAGTTCTCTTAATCGGGTTTTCAAAGTTTCGTAGGAAAATTCCAGCGTTTCGAATATTTCGCTATCGGGGAAAAATGTAACTTTGGTACCTGTTTTCTGCGATTTTCCCTCAATTTTTAACTCGCCTTGAGGAATTCCCCTCTTATAGTCTTGACTGTACATATTGCCGTTTTGGCAAACCTTAACGTTAAGCCATTCGCTCAAAGCATTAACGACCGAAAGCCCCACTCCGTGTAAACCGCCGGATATTTTATAGCCTCCTCCGCCGAATTTACCACCGGCATGAAGTTTCGTCAAAACGAGTTCCACTGCGGATTTATGTTCGGTGGGATGAATCCCCGTGGGAATTCCTCTTCCGTTATCGGTTACGGAAACGCTGCCGTCTGTATTAATACAAACCGAAATTTCCGTACAAAAACCGGCGAGAGCCTCGTCTACGCTGTTATCCACAACCTCGTAAACTAAATGATGCAATCCCCTTTCGTCGGTAGAACCGATATACATTCCCGGTCTTTTTCTGACCGGTTCCAATCCTTCTAATACCTGTATTCTGCTCGCATCGTAATTTTCACGAACCGTATCACTCATATTTTCGCTCCTGCCCGCCCGCTATCGGCGGATAATGTTATTTATAAAAATTTATTTTTAACTTTTTATTCAATTAAATATTAAAAATCAATAATTGTTTATGTTAATTTTTAATTAACCGATGATGAATCAAAATTTTAACGAACCGAATATAAATATATAAAAATAAATGTATTCGATTTTTATTTATTTTCGTTTTTTTAAACAAACCGACAAATTAAAACTAATTATTTTAACCGAAAATTTTTATCGAGTATATTTGTGTATAAAATATTACCGAAAATATTAAAAATCAAATTTAAAACAAATAATGACAATTTCGTTTAAAACTTTTTAACTTAATTTTAACACATTTAAAATACCGATTTTCTATATTCAACAAGTAAATTAGCTATCACTTATTAGTTTTAAAAAACTTTTAATTTGTTAATTATTTTGCATTTTTATCTGCCGCACACATTAACTCGCAATTATTACAGAATAATGTGTTTTTTGCGTAAAAGGAATATCCTTATTTTTACATTCGTATATAATCTAAAATATTTCAATAGTATTAATAG
>CASEPJ010000105.1 GCA_949289715.1 uncultured Clostridia bacterium | reverse complement strand
TATTTTTTTTCGATTGCGCCGAATTTGCACTTTTCTTTACATACGCCGCACTTAATGCATTTTGCTCTATCGATTTCATGTATAAATAACGGTTTGCCGGGGACTTGCACATCCGTTTTGGAGATTGCGCCTACGGGACAATTTTTTGCACATACGCCGCAACCTATACATTTTTCTTTGTTTATCGAGAACGAAGTCAATTTTTTACATACTCCGGCAGGGCAGGTCTTATCTTTAATGTGTGCAATATATTCGTCTTTAAAATATCTTAACGTGGAAATTATCGGGTTTGGCGCCGTTTGACCTAAGCCGCAGAGAGAATTGTCTTTTATGTATTTGCTCAGTTTTTCCAATTCGTCCAAATCTTCCATTGTACCTTCGCCGGAAGTTATTTTTTCCAAAATTTCAAGTAAACGTCTGTTACCTATTCTGCAAGGAGTACATTTTCCGCAAGATTCGTCAACGGTAAATTCAAGGAAGAATTTAGCTATATCGACCATACAGGTGTCCTCATCCATAACGATAAGACCGCCCGAACCCATCATTGAGCCTATGGCAATAAGATTGTCGTAATCTATGGGAGTATCGATTAAGGAAGCGGGTATACAGCCTCCGGAAGGACCTCCGGTTTGGGCAGCTTTAAATTTTTTACCGTTAGGTATGCCGCCGCCTATGTCATAAATAATTTCTCTTAAAGTGGTACCCATGGGAACTTCCACAAGACCGGTATTATTAATTTTTCCGCCTAAAGCAAAAACTTTGGTTCCTTTGGATTTTTCGGTACCCATAGAAGCAAACCATTCCGCACCGTGAAGAATTATGGAAGGTATATTGGCATAAGTTTCTACGTTATTCAATATTGTGGGACGTCCGAAAAGACCTTTAACGGCAGGGAAGGGAGGACGTGGTCTGGGTTCGCCTCTGTTGCCTTCGATAGATACCATAAGAGCTGTTTCTTCACCGCACACGAAAGCGCCTGCTCCAAGACGAATATCGATATCGAAATTAAATCCCGTACCTAAAATGTTTTTGCCTAACAGTCCGTATTCTCGAGCTTGGTTGATTGCGACTTGCAGTCTGTGTACTGCAATAGGGTATTCCGCTCTTATATAAACATAGCCTTGGTCGGAACCTATGGTATAACCGGCTATGGCCATTGCCTCTATAACCGCATGAGGATCGCCCTCCAAAACGGAACGGTCCATAAACGCACCTGGGTCACCTTCGTCGGCATTACAACAGACATATTTTTTGCCGGCAGGCTGTTTCATGGCGAAATCCCATTTTCTTCCTGTGGGAAAACCGCCGCCGCCTCTGCCTCTTAAGCCCGATTTAATAAGCGTGTCAACTACTTCTGCAGGAGTCATTTGGGTGATTACCTTTATTAATGCTTGATAACCGTCGTGACCGATGTATTCATCTATGTTTTCAGGGTCTATGACACCGCAGTTTTTAAGTGCGATTCTGGTCTGTTTTTTATAGAAGTTGGTTTCCGAAAGGGCTTTAACTTCTACCGCAGCGCTTTTATCTTCGTGAAGCAAACGTTTAACAATACGGCCTTTTATAATATGTTCGCTGATAATTTCCGATACATCTTCCACTTTTACATGACCGTAAAAAGCACCTTCGGGATAAACTATAATAACAGGACCAGCGGCGCAAAGTCCGAAACAGCCCGTTCTTATAACTTGAACGTCTTTATCCAGACCGTTTGCTTTGAGCTGTACTTCGAATTCTTCAATTATTTTAGAACTGTTGTTTGACGTACAGCCTGTGCCTCCGCAAACTAAAATATGATTTCTATACATAACAGATAACTCCTTAATCTATTTACTCGTTTGTTATTAAATATTCAGTGCAGATATTTCCGTTTACTATATGATTGGCTATGATTTTTCTGGCTTTGTCTGCATCCACTTTAATGTAAGTAACTTTTTCCTTGCCCGGCACGAATACTTCTACAATAGGCTCGAGTTTGCACATTCCGAGACAACCCGCACGGCTAACTTTTACGTTTGAAAGATTCCTTGTTGCTACTTCGTCAACCAAGGCGTTAAAAACAGGCCTTGCTCCGGCGGATATGCCACAGGTAGCCATACCGACGACAATTCTCGTTTCGTCATTTTCAGGATTATTACGCAATATTATCTGAGATTGCATTTTATCCCTGATTGCTTTTATATCAGCGATAGTTTTCATAGAATTGTTCCTCCTAAAATTGTTAATATATTTTCATTTAACATTTCTTTAACAAATTGCATTACATAAGGCTGGGATACGGACTCGCCGTTTAATTGTTCTTTAAGCTCTCTGGTATCGAAAACAAACGAATCTTTATCCTTTTTAAAAAGTAAAGATATATCGCAGTTATCGCAAGCAGGCAAGAGAGCCGTAATGGTATCGGAAAGATCTCCTAAAGGAGGGCGGTCTATATGATGAATTTGAAAGGTTGCTTTAACTAACGTGCCTTTATTTAAAACAGAGTCTATTTCAAAACTGCCGCCTGCCATTTCTGCTTCCATTTTAAAAAGGGGAATACCCAAGCCTACGTTTCTTGTTTTTCTGGTGGTAGCATACGGGTCGGTAACTTTAGAAAGAAAATCTTTATCCATACCGCAACCGTCGTCCTTAATTGTAATG
>CASEPJ010000104.1 GCA_949289715.1 uncultured Clostridia bacterium | reverse complement strand
TTGGCTTTTTCAAAAACAACATTCGGATTATCGTCGTCAGCATACAGCAACAACACGTCCGCATCGAATTCGTTTTTTGAATTAACGTAATAACCGAATTCGTCGAGATATAACGCAAACCCTATTGCGCTTATGTCGTTTCTAAATTTTTTAACGAGATTATCATATCTTCCTCCCGACAAAACCGCTTTGGGAAAACCCTTTAAATAACCCTGAAAAACAATGCCGTTATAATATGCCATATCGTTTACAATGGAAAAATCCACATTAATTTTATCTGCGAACTTACTGTTTTTAAAAAACAAACATATTTCTTCTAATTGATTAAGCGAATTAACAACAGTAGGCGAATCGGATAAATTTCTTACCTTTTCTATTGTTTCAAGACCGCTATTGGACGTTTCGGAAATTTTAATAAGTTTTTCGGCAAGCTCGTTCGGTAAATTGCATTTTTTGCATACGCTTTTCATATCGTGGGGATTTTTGGATTTAATACAGTCTAAAATTTTTTCGGGACAATTATCCACCCCGAATTCGCTTAGAATTCCGCTTAAAACGCCCATATGAGATATATCTAACATAAAATTATTATCAACGGCTTTTAATGTTTCTGCCGCAAGATTTAATATCTCCAAAAGGGAATAACCGTCAACCTGGCCTAAAAATTCCACTCCTATTTGACTTATTTCCTTAAATTCGTTTCTTCCTTTATCCAAACGGTAAACGCTTTCTTTATAATATAATTTTTCGTTATTTTTAGTATTCGCCTTTGTATTTTTTACTATAGACAAAGTTACGTCGGGCTTTAAGGCAAGCAATTTGCCGTTTCTGTCGTTAAATGTTATTACGCTTTCGCTTTTTAAAAAATTTTTGTTTTCAGAATATAAGGAATATTCTTCGAATTTACGCATCTTGTATTGTTTATAACCGAAATTCTCATACAAACTTTTCAAAGCATAATAAACTCTTTCTTCCGCAGTAAGATTGGGTATTTTTATCATATCTGACTCCTTATTTATCCGAACTGCCGTTTTCTTCATCAACAAGCTTTTTTACTACTTTCGAATATCCGCCGCTACCGTGTCTTAAACACCGAGAAACTCGGCTTAAAGTTGCCGAAGAAATATCCGTTAACTCAATAATTTTATTATACGTGCAACCTTGTAACAGCAATTTTGCACAATGCAAACGCTGCGCCATTTGTTCAACCTCGTTAAACGTGCATAAATCTGCAAGAAGTTTCTCGATATCTTCGGGATTATCTATTTTCGAAAAACAATCGTATAAATCTTTATGGGCTTTAATTTTATCGAATTTTTCCATATTACCTGCCTTTTATATAAATACCTTTATCAATTTCAATTATTTTCAAAATTAAAATAACAATAATTTAATTGACTTGCTGTTACGCTATATTTTCGGATTATAAATAAATTAAATTAAATTTTTTAATTAATAAATTATTTCGCTTAATCTTATGTACTTTCGATTTTTTATAATTAATAGATTTTAAGCTGTTAAAAATTCATTTTTTGCACTCAATTAGCTTGCACAAATAAATATCTTATAAATTTATGATGATATTTTACATCACCACTTTAAATTTGTAAAGTATTTTTCGCCTGTTTTTTAAAATAATTTAAAATCCCCTATATTTTTGTATATTATAATTACTATAATAAAAAAAATCTTTCGTTCAAATAAAAATTTGAAAAAATAAAATTTTAAATGACTGTTTAATGCGTTTTAAAATTTTTACTTGTTTTTGTCAATTCGATAAAATTAAAAAAAGGAGTATTTATATACTCCCTAACACTTTAAATAATCTATTAATTTTAAATAATCTCATTTCAATTGAAATTACCGTATTTTAGATAATTTATAAACTGAGAAGCACTCCTTCCAGAGCGCCCTTTACCTCTCATATCCCATTTTTTCGCTTCAGAAATCAAAGTTTCGTCATCTATTTTAATTCCCGCTTCTTTAGCTAAAATTTTGGACATATTGAAAAATTCCGCCTGTACTAAGGAAGGATAATAAATCGCAAGACCGAATCTTGCAGAAAGAGAAAGTTTTTCTTCTGCCGTTTCGTTTCGGTGAATATCGCTGCTTCTGTCAATTTCATAATTATCGGATATTTTTTCTCTGACTAAATGGCGCCTGTTGGAAGAAGCATATATTAAAACGTTAGAGGGTTTATCTTCCAAACTTCCATCTATAACCGCTTTTAAAAATTTATAATCGGTTTCAAACTCCTCGAAAGAAAGATCATCGAGATATATGATAAATTTATATCCTCTGTTTTTTAAAATAGACGAAAGCGTATTTATACCCGAAAAATTACTTTTCGTAACTTCCACCATTCTCAGTCCCATAGGAAAATATTTATTAAGCAATGCTTTAATGCTAGACGATTTTCCCGTTCCGCTTTCACCGTACAATAATACATTATTTGCTTTCTCCCCGTTTAAAAACTGAACAGTATTTAGTTCTAATTCTTTTTTCTGAGGTTCGTATCCTATAAGGTCGTCAAAGGTAATATCCGAAGTATTTGAAATAGGTTCTATACCGCTTGTTTCCAGTTTAAAAGCTTTATAAAAAGCAAACATTCCCGTTCCGTATTTAGAATAAAATTTTCTTGCGGAATCAAGCATATCTTTGGAAGAATTCGATTTTTCAAAATATTTTTCTAATATATTCAAAATTTTATTATGCGAACTTTCCTCTTTTCCGCCGTCGAAATTTTCGATGCAATCTTTATATTCATTGAATAACTCTTTCAAATCAAAATTAAAAAGTTTATAAAACAAATTAAAATCGTTTAATGCGGCAAATTCGAGAGATTCGCTTCTTTTTTTATTTTTTTCGGAATATAAAGAAAAAGGATTTTCGTTGTTTGCTATGAAATACGTAATAAATTTATGCCACAAATTACCTTTCAATCGATATTTTGTTCCCATATTTATTAATATTTTTACCGCACGACGAATATCTTTGTTTTCGGAAAAAATACATTCGCAAACCGTCAAAAAATCTGTTTTATCTGTATTGTATATAACGGTGTTTTTAAATTCAATCATAATTTCACCTGTATTTTGAATGTTTTAGATTATTAAAACCCGCAGTTTTTGCGGGTTTTTAAATTAATCCATCTTCATCATCAATTTATCAATGGGAATATTGGGCGGAACCATAGGAAATACCCCGCAATCGGTATCTATATGGCAATCTATAACCGCAGGAGCCTTTTTCGAAAGAGCCTTGCTTATAGCATCTTCAAAAGATGCTTTATTTGTAACGGTATAACCGTCTACATAATATGCTTCGGCAAGTTTCTTAAAATCGGGTCCTCTGTCAAGTGTAGTTTCGGAATAGCGTTTACCGTAAAATAGAGTCTGCCATTGTCTAACCATTCCCAAAGTTTTATTGTTCATAATAACTATTATAACAGGAATATTATAATAAGAAATCGTAGAAAGTTCATTGCAGTTCATTCTAAAACATCCATCCCCTGCAATAGAAATAACTCTCTTGTCGGGCACTCCCACCTGAGCTCCCATAGCCGCTCCGGTGCCGAACCCCATCGTTCCTAATCCTCCCGAAGAAATAAAAGTGTTCGGTTTGGTATAGGTATAAAATTGAGAAGCCCACATTTGATTTTGACCGACTTCAGTAACTATAACGGCATCTCCCGCCGTCTTTTTTTCTATAGTACGCATTATAAATTCGGGATTTAACTTGTCGTTTATATCAATTGCAGGAAAACCCTTTTTATATTCGATGATTTCATTCATCCATTCAGTATGCTTTTTATCGCAAACCAAAGCATTTAACTTTTCCAAAATAATTTTGGCATCTCCCGTCAAATCTATTTCGGCTTTTACGTTTTTGGATATCTCCGCAGGATCTATATCAATATGAATTATCCTAGCGTTCTTGGCAAATTTAGACGCATCGGAAATTACTCTGTCGGAAAAACGTGTTCCAATTGCAATTAAAATATCGCATTTGGTCAACCCAATATTGGATGCTTTCGTGCCGTGCATACCCACCATACCCGTAAATCTATTTGAATTTTGCGGAAAAGCTCCGTTGCCCATCAATGTAGTAGTTACCGGGCAATCTATTTTATCGGCAAGCTCCATAAGTTCTTTTTCGGCTTTTGCCGCAATTATGCCTCCGCCTGCTAAAATCATAGGTTTTTCGGCTTTGTCGATAACTTCGGCGGCTTTTTTAATATCTCTGTCAAAACATCTTATATAAGGTATATATTTTTCCGGTTCCTGTGCTTTATATTCACATTCTGCAACGGTAATGTCTTTAGGAATATCAATTAACACCGGTCCTCTTCTACCGCTTTTTGCTATATAAAAAGCTTCTCTTACCACATCGGCCAATTCTTCTACGCTGGATACTATATAATTATGTTTTGTAATGGGCATAGTTATGCCGGCAATGTCCACTTCCTGAAAACTGTCCCTGCCTAAAAGATTTGTTGCAACGTTACAAGTTATTGCAACTACCGGTGAAGAATCCATATAAGCGGTGGCTATACCGGTTACGAGGTTTGTAGCACCCGGTCCCGAAGTGGCAAAACATACCCCCACTTTGTCAGTAGCTCTGGCATATCCGTCTGCGGCATGAACCGCACCCTGTTCGTGTGCGGTAAGATAATGTTTTATTTTACCGCATTTGTAAAGTTCGTCGTATATATTAAGTATCGTGCCTCCCGGATAGCCGAAAACGGTATCCACTCCTTGCTCGAGCAAGCACTGTATCAATATTTCAGCACCTTTCATATTTTTCTCCTGAAGTTTTAATTACATTTTCGTTTATAATTTTATATTTGGTATTTATTATTAAATATAAAACTGTTTTATAAACTTATTATTTAATCCAATATTGCTCCTGTAGATGCGCTTTTTACCGAATTGGCATATCTTTTCAAATATCCGGTCAATTTCCTGTCTTTGGGCTTCCACTGTGCTTTACGTTTTGCCAATTCTTCGCTAGAAACTTCCAATTCGATTTTATATTTATTCATATCAATGCTGATTATGTCGCCGTCTTTAACCAAAGCAATAGGTCCGCCTTCTTGAGCTTCGGGTGAACAATGTCCTATACTTGCACCCCTTGTAGCTCCGGAAAATCTTCCGTCTGTCAATAATGCAACTTCTTTATCAAGTCCCATGCCTGCTATGCTAGCCGTAGGCATAAGCATTTCCCTCATACCGGGTCCGCCTTTAGGACCTTCATATCTGATAACGACAATATCTCCCCCTTTAATTTTGCCGCCGAGTATTGCGGAAATAGCCTCTTCTTCCGAATCGAACACCCTTGCAATACCCTTATTAACCTGCATTTCGGGGGCAACCGCCGAGCGTTTTACCACGCAACCGTCTGGAGCAAGATTACCTTTAAGGATTGCCAAACCTCCGGTTTTGGAATAAGGATTGTCTAACGGTCTTATAACGTCATCGTTTTTTACCGCTTCGTTTTCTACGTTTTCTCCTATTGTTTTACCCGTTATTGTAATAAGATTTTCATGCAATAATTTTGCGCTTTTTAATCTGTTCATAACGGCGTAAACACCGCCTGCAAAATATAAGTCGCTCATAAAATGTTCGCCTGCGGGAGCAAGTTTGCACAAATTCGGGGTCCTTTCGCTTATTTGATTAATAACGTCCAAATCTATTTTTATGCCTGCTTCATTTGCTATTGCGGGTAAGTGTAAAACGGTATTAGTGCTGCAACCCAATGCCATATCCACCGTTATTGCATTTTCGAATGCCTCTTTCGTCAAAATATCAGAGGGATGTATGTTTAATTCCAATAATTTCATAATTTGAACGCCCGTTTTATTCGCAAGACGAAGTCTTTCCGAATAAACGGCGGGAACGGTTCCGTTACCTTTTAAAGCAAATCCCATAGCCTCGAGAACGCAAGCCATTGAATTTGCGGTAAACATACCCGAACATGAGCCGCACGTGGGGCAAGCGTTGTTTTCGTATTCATTAAGTTCGTTTTGCGTAATTTTACCACAAGTAACGGCACCTGCGGCTTCAAACATATTGGACAAACTTATTTTTTTATTACCCACCACACCGTTAAGCATAGCGCCTCCGCAAACGGCAATTGAGGGAATATTGACCCTTAAAGCGCCCATAACCATTCCGGGAACTATTTTATCGCAACTCGGAACCAGCACAAGTCCGTCGAAAGCGTGCGCCTTTGCCATACATTCCACCGAATCGGCAATCAGTTCCCTTGTAACAAGGGAATACTTCATCCCTTCATGTCCCATAGCTATTCCGTCGCACACTCCTATAGCAGGTATTACAACCGGCTTACCTCCTGCCGAAAGCACACCTTCTTTTACTGCATTTACTATTCCGTCAAGATGCATATGACCGGGAACAATCTCGCTTTTTGCGCTGACAATTCCTATAACCGGTTTTTTTAAATCGTCATCCGTCCACCCCAACGCTTTGAACAAAGAACGATGAGCAGCCTTGTCCAAACCGCATTTTACTTTATCACTATTCATTTTATAATCCTCAAAATTATTTTTATATTCAACTTTATTTTCGAATTTATTTTCCAAAGTTTTTCAATAAAACCAATTTTAACAATCTATTTAAAAATTAGTTTCTTATTAACCGATTTTTATTCAACATTTAAAACAGTTTAAATTTTAACGCCGCATTCCGGTGTTTTTGCGTATTCTCTAAATGCCTTTAAAATTTCGGCGGTGATTTTGCCGCATTTTCCGGTGCCTATCACTCTGTCGTCCACCTTAGTTACCGCAATTGCTTCGGCAGCGGTACCCGTAAGGAAACATTCATCTGCACTATAAACGTTAAATAAAGTAAACTGAGTTTCAACGACTTGATAGCCCAATTTCTTGGCAAGTTCTATAACTACCCTTCTTGTTATTCCGTCTAATATACCTATATAGACGGGAGGTGTATAAATAACTCCGTCCTTAATTATAAAAATATTGTCACCCGTACATTCGCAAACTATTCCGTCATGATTAAGCATCAACGCTTCGGGAACCCCTGCTCTGTTAGCCTCTATTTTAGCAAGAATGTTATTTAAATAGTTTAAAGATTTAATCTGCGGATCGATTATAGTGGCTTTATTTCTTCTTTGAACGGAAGTAATCAAAGGCATACCGTTTTCATACATTTCTTTAGGATACAGCGAAACGTTCGCAGCAATACAAAAAATCGTAGGTTTATCGCAATTTTTAGGGGAAAGTCCTAAATCGCCCTTTCCTCTGGTGGCGACTAAACGGATGTAGCAGTCATTCATTTTGTTTTTTCTGCATGTTTCTACTACAATATCGCTTATTTCCTGTTTCGTATATGGCAAATCGAGCATAATAGCCTTTGCTGCCGCAAAAAATCTGTCCACGTGTTCGCCGAGTCTGAAAACTCTGCCGTTATATGCTCTTATCCCTTCGAAAATACCATCCCCGTATAATACGCCGTGGTCGAATACCGATACCATCGCTTTATCTTTTTCTACAAATTCACCGTTTAAAAAAATATAATCCATAGTATGAAAACTCCTTCTACTGAAAATTTTTTATTTTATTCTTCCGGCTATTAAATTACCCATCTCTACTGTTCCTACCGGATTAACACCATTACCTATTATATCTGCCGTTCTATATCCCTCATCAAGAACCTGCATAACTGCATTTTCTACCGCTTGAGCTTCCTTCTCAAGTGAAAAAGAATATCTGAGCATCATTGCTGCTGAAAGGATTGTAGCAATAGGATTGGCAATATTTTTACCTGCAATGTCGGGAGCACTGCCGTGAATAGGCTCATACATACCCAATGTTCCCTCACCCAAACTTGCACTTGCAAGCATACCTATTGAACCGGTCAACATACTTGCTTCGTCGGAAAGAATATCTCCGAACATATTTGTGGTACATATAACGTCGAACTGTTTGGGATTTCTAATTAACTGCATGGAACAGTTATCTACATACATAAAATCCATTGACACTTCGCTATATTCTTTTGCCGTTTGATAGGCAACTTCTCTCCAAAGTCTGGAGGTTTCCAAAATATTGGCTTTATCTACAACGGTAAGTTTCTTTTTTCTCTTCATTGCAGACTCGAATCCCACTTTCAATACTCTTTTGATTTCATTGACGTTATAATAAAGGGTATCAAATGCCGAATTGTCAGATGCAACTCTGCCTCGTTTACCGAAATATATACCCGATGTCAGTTCTCTGACAATCAGTATATCCAAAGAATCTCCTATAATTTCAGGTTTTAGGGGACAAGCTTCCTTTAACTGTTTATGTAAAACGGCAGGTCTTAAGTTTGCAAATAGTTTAAGTTCGCCTCTTAAACCCAAAAGAGCTTTCTCGGGACGGTCGTTTCCGCCCAAATGATCCCACTTGGGTCCTCCCACCGCACCCAAAAGCACGGAATCGGATTTTTTACATGCATCTATAGTGTCTTGAGGCAGAGGACAGCCGTAAGTGTCTATAGCTATGCCACCTGCAAGTTTTTCGGTAAATTCGAATTTATGATTATAAATTTCTCCAACTTTATTTAAAACTTTTACCGCTTCTCTTATAATATCGGGACCTATTCCATCACCCGGAACGGTTACAATTCTAAAATTCATATCAATCTCCTTATTTGGACGTGTTTTTAATATAATTTATAAGTCCGCCGTTATCTATTATTTTTTGCATAAATTCGGGATAAGGCTGACCTTGATATTTTTTGCCCGTGGTTTCGTTGGTAATTATTCCCGTAGCAAAATCGACCGAAACGGTGTCTCCCGCTTTAATTCCCTTAACCGCCTCTTCACATTCTACTATCGGCAAACCGATGTTTATCGCATTACGATAAAAAATTCTTGCAAAGGTGGAAGCGATTACGCAAGCTATTCCGCTGGCTTTAATTGCTATAGGTGCATGTTCTCTCGAAGAACCGCAACCGAAATTTTTATCGGCTACTATAATGTCGCCTTTTTTTACGTTTTTGACAAAATCCTTGTCTATATCTTCCATGCAATGTTTGGCAAGCTCTGCATGGTCGGATGTATTTAAATATCTGGCGGGTATTATAACGTCCGTATCTACATTATCATTATATCTGAAAACTCTGCCTGTTACTTTCATAGTTATTCTCCTTAATCCAAATCTTCGGGATTTGCAATTTTTCCCGCAATCGCACTTGCGGCAGCCACAGCGGGACTTGCAAGATAAACTTCGCTTTCAGGGTGTCCCATTCTGCCTACGAAATTCCTGTTTGTAGTGGAAACGGCTCTTTCGCCTTTTGCAAGTATACCCATATGTCCACCAAGACAAGGACCGCAAGTAGGCATACTGAATATAGCGCCTGCATTAATAAAAATATCGACGAGTCCTTCGTGAATTGCCTGCAAATAAATTTTCTGAGTTCCGGGAATAATAATAGTTCTTACCCCTTTTTTAACGTGTCTGCCCTTTAAAATGGATGCTGCCATTCTTAAATCTTCTATTCTTCCGTTTGTGCAAGAACCTATAACTACCTGGTCGATTTTAACGTCGCCCACTTCGTCAATAGTTCTGGTATTGTCCGGCAAATGAGGGAAAGATACCGTCGGGCGAATTTTCGACATATCTATATCGTAAACCTTTTCATATACGGCATCGTCATCCGCCTTATAAATTTTATAGGGCTTTGTGGAATGTTCTTTAATGTAATCTATTGTTTTTTCGTCAACTTCGAATATTCCGTTTTTACCGCCCGCTTCTATAGCCATGTTTGCCATACACAATCTGTCGTCCATAGAGAGATTCTTCAACCCCTCGCCGGTAAATTCCATACTTTTATATAAAGCTCCGTCAACACCAATCATACCTATTATGTGAAGAATGATATCCTTTCCGCTGACGTATTTTGAAGGTTTGCCGTATAAATTGAATTTCAACGCTGCCGGAACTTTAAACCAGGCTTTACCCGTTGCCATACCGGCGGCCATATCCGTACTGCCTACACCTGTGGAAAAAGCCCCGAGCGCTCCGTAAGTACAAGTGTGTGAATCCGCACCTATAACAACGTCTCCCGCAACAACAAGACCTTTTTCGGGTAAAAGGGCATGTTCTATCCCTACTTCACCTATTTCAAAATAATTGGTAATTTCTTTAGACAAAGCAAATTCCCTTATGTATTTACATTGTTCTGCTGCCTTTATATCTTTATTTGGGGTAAAATGGTCGGGGACAATTGCAATTTTATCTTTATCGAATACTTTATCTACGACAAATTTTTTAAATTCGTTTACGGCAACAGGCGTGGTAATATCGTTGCCCAATACCAAATCAAGGTCGGCTTCTATAAGCTGACCGGCAACTACGCTGTCAAGTTTTGCGTGAGCTGCAAGAATTTTCTGAGTCATGGTCATTCCCATATTCTATAACTCCTCCTGAGGTTTTTTTACCCGATTAAAGGGTTTTTGCTATTTTAGCCGTAATTAAAATAATAATTTACTGGCTGAATATTAAATTATACTTTCATTCGGTTTTAAACCGTAAAAGCAAATTATTTTCTTTTTATAAACTAATATCGCTTGTCTGTAAAAATTGCGTTCTGTCTATTTGCCATGTTTAATCTGCTGTTTTTTGTTATGTCGATTTATTATGTAAAATATCGATAAAAATTAAATATCGATAAAAATTTTAAGACAAAACATAGAGCATCGATTATTGCGGATATTTTACCAAATAATCTTTCATTAATTTATAGTCAAGCGAATCGGTAATAGCAATAAGACTTGCTTTTATAATATCCCTCGAAACGCCTACAGTACTCCAAATTTCCGTACCGTCCGTAGATTCAACCAAAACACGAGTTGCAGCGGTGGTTGCATCTTTAGAATCGAGAATTCTTACCTTATAATCTATCAAATGGGTTTCTTCTAATTGAGGATAGAATTTTTCCAAAGAAAGTTTTAATGCTTTATCCAAAGCATCCACGGGGCCAGCTCCTTCCGCAGCGGATATTTCGGTTTTTTCGTTTACTCTTACTTTAACCATTGCAGTTGCCGGCAAATATCCTTCTTTTAAATTTTGCTCCCCTATGGTTTTATATTTTTCCAATTCGAAAAACGATTTATATGTACCCATATGTTTCCTTATCAACAGTTCCAAGCTTGCTTCGGCACCTTCGAACTGATAACCTTCGTATTCGAGTTTTTTTATATCTTCCATTATCTCAAACATAACAGGGTCGTCTTTTTTTATATCTATACCTATTTTTTTTATTTTATTTAAAAGAGTGCTCCTTCCAGCAACTTCACTTATTAAAAATCTTCTGTTATTGCCTACTTCAATGGGAGAAACGTGTTCAAACGAACGTGAAATTTTATTGACACCGTCAATGTGCATTCCCGCCTTATGTGTAAAAGCACTTTTACCTACATAAGGCATATCGTTATTTAATTTTTTATTTGAAATTTCAGCTATTGCAAGACAAACGGAAGTTAACTCTTTAAGATTATCTTTAGGAATTAAATCGTAACCTTTTTTTAATTGCAAATTACCTATTATGGAACTTAAATTGGCATTACCGCATCTCTCGCCAAAACCTATAATTGTACCTTGTACTTCGCTTACACCTGCTTTGACAGCCATAATCGAATTTGCAACCGCCATTCCCGTATCGTTATGGGTATGAATACCAAGCGGAGCGGAAACATATTTTTTAAGTTCGTTTATTATCTCAAAAATTTCATCGGGAAAGGTGCCGCCGTTAGTATCGCAAAGAGCAATATAATCGGCTCCTCCCTTTTCTGCCGCTAAAACTGCCTTTATTGCGTATTCACTGTTATTCTTATAACCGTCGAAAAAATGCTCGGCATCGAAATGTACCTCTTTACCGAAATTTTTTAAAAACCTTACGGTATCTTCTATCATCAAAAGATTCTCATCAAGGGTGGTTTTTAAAATTTCGGTTACATGCAAATCCCATGTTTTACCAAAAACCGCCACAACTAAAGTCCCGGCATTTACCAGCGCCTGAAGATTTTTATCTTCTTTTGCAGATATACCCGGTTTTCTGGTAGCACCGAAAGCGGCAAGTTTCGAGTGTTTTAACTCAAGTTTTTTTATTTCGTTAAAAAATTCAATGTCTTTAGGGTTGGAAGAGGGATTTCCTGCTTCGATAACGTCTATACCCAAATCGTCCAGCAATTTAACGATTTTCAACTTATCCTGTACCGAAAAAGAAATACCCTCTGCCTGACTGCCGTCCCTTAAAGTTGAATCGAAAGTCAATATTTTTTTTGTGTTCAAATTACTTTGCACCATCTTTCACCAGTTTTTTATCGTAAATCATATTGTTTATCGCAGATATATAAGCCTTAATTGCAGCATAAACTATATCCATGCTTACGCCGTGTCCGTTATAAACTTTTCCTCCGCTCTGTATTTTAACGACAACGCTGCCTTGAGCATCAGTACCGCCTGTTACGGAATCTATCAAAAAGTCAACCAATTCGAAATCTCCGCCTACAAGTTGGTTAATCGCATTGAAAGAGGCGTCTATAGGACCGAATTTAGAACCCGTAACAAGCTCCAGTTCTTCTCCCTGTTCGTTTACGAGAACAACGTTTGATGTCGCCGAAATGTTATTGCCCACATTTACAACAAACTGTTTAAGTTTATAACTTTCGGGTATCATACTATCTCCGTTATGAATCAAAGCTTCGATATCCTGTTCGCTTACGCTCTTCTGCCTGTCTGCCAAAGCTTTAAACTCGTTAAACAGCATGGCCAATTTATCGTCGCTTAAATTATAGCCCATTTCCTTCAATTTTGCATCGAGCGCATGTTTACCGGAATGTTTGCCCAATACCATTTTGTTGGTATTTAAACCGATGGATTCGGGAGTCATAATTTCATAAGTACTCTTATTAGCCAAAACTCCGTGCTGATGAATACCCGATTCGTGAGCAAATGCGTTTTCGCCTATTATCGCTTTATTTGGCTGTGGTTTTACTCCCGTAATATTGGAAAGAAGTCTGCTCGTTTTTATGATTTCCGTCGTTATAATATTATTTTCCGTTTTATAATAATCCTTTCTCGTATTAAGGGTCATTACTATTTCTTCCAAAGCGGCATTGCCGGCTCTTTCACCTATACCGTTGACGGTACATTCAACCTGTCCGGCGCCGGCTTCAATTGCGGCAAGAGTGTTGGCAACTGCAAGGCCCAAATCGTTGTGACAATGAACGGATATAACTGCCTTATCGATATTTGACACTTTTTCTTTTATTTGTTTAATCAAATTACCGTATTCCGCAGGTACCGCATAACCCACCGTATCCGGAATATTAACTGTAGTAGCTCCACATTCAATTGCTTTTTCTATTACCCTGCAGAGAAAATCCACATCGCTCCTAGAGGCGTCTTCAGCGGAAAATTCTATGTCGTCGCATAGCGAACGTGCATATGTAACCATTTCTTCGGTACGTTTTAAAACTTCGTCCCTGCTCATTTTCAGTTTATATTCCATATGAATATCGCTTGTTGCCAAAAAAACGTGAATTCTAGGATGTTTAGCCCCTTTAACTGCTTCCCATGCCGTTTCTATATCCTTTTTTAAAGAACGGGCAAGCGAAGCGACGGTAGCCTTCTCGACTACT
>CASEPJ010000103.1 GCA_949289715.1 uncultured Clostridia bacterium | reverse complement strand
GGTTTGTCTATGAAAAACCGCCCGAAACAGCCTTTTTACTGCCGATTTGTTCCGAATTGTTTAGATAGAGCAACCCCTTAGGAGGGGCTTGTTATATCCATTTAACTACGGAAGCATTAGTTATTAAAATTATGATTTTTTAATTTTTACAATTTAGAATAAGAACAGGGGAACAAATATTGAAATACTTGTAAAAATTAAAAAATTATCGTTTATTTTTAACAAAAGTTACAATTTGCAGAATAAATAGTTTTTTATATAATGTTTTATTGAAATAACAATAAAATAGTTTTTATATAAACACGGTAATTTATAAATTGTATTTTATAAATATTAATGTTGACATTATATTAACAGGTTATATATGGTATATAATTTTATATTTCTTAAGACTTTAAAATAATCATAAAGCATTGTTAATTATAATTGTAAATTTTGGCTTTGTCAAATATTTAATTATGTTTTTAAATTTTCTTTTTTGTTTTAATATATTTTTTATTTATTAATTATAAAAATTTATATTTTTTTATTAAATTGATTTTATAGTTATATAAATATATAATAATATTTTATTTATTTTTGTTTAATTGACTTTTTTAATAAAAAGTATTAAACTATACTGTAAACCGATTATAAAAATCCTAATTAAGGAGATAACATATGGATAATATTGCTATTGAGAAAAAGTGGCAAAAAAAATGGGAAGAAGAAGGTTTATATAAATTCGACCGTAATGATTTGGACAATAAATATTACGTTTTGGAAATGTTCAGCTATCCTTCCGGAGCAAATTTGCATATAGGACATTGGTACAATTACGGACCTGCTGATAGTTTTGCAAGATTTAAAAGGATGCAAGGAAAAAACGTATTTCATCCTATGGGTTTTGATGCATTCGGATTGCCTGCAGAAAATTATGCCATAAAGGTAGGAATTCACCCCGAAGATTCCACATTTAAAAATATTAGTACTATGGAAAAGCAGCTTAAAGCCATGGGTGCCTCTTTTGATTGGGATTATGAGCTTATGACTTGTGTTCCTGAATATTACAAATGGACGCAATGGATATTTTTGCAGTTATATAAAAAAGGGCTGGCTTACAGAAAGAACGCACCGGTTAACTATTGTTCTTCATGTGATACCGTCCTTGCAAACGAGCAGGTTATAGACAACAAATGCGAAAGATGCGGTACGGAAATAGTAAGAAAAGATTTAACGCAGTGGTTTTTTAAGATTACCGATTATGCTGAAGAATTATTAAACGGTCTTGATACTCTCGATTGGCCTGAAAAAACAAAATCTATGCAGAGGAATTGGATTGGGAAATCGGTAGGAGGAGAGGTTGTTTTTACCGCCGAAACAGGCGATGAGTTTAAAGTATTTACAACAAGGGCCGATACTCTCGAAGGCGTTACTTACATGGTTTTGGCACCCGAACATCCGCTTGTAAAAAAACTAACCAAGAAAGAATATGCAAAAGATGTTGAAAAATATATTTTAGAGGCTTCTAAAATTACCGAAATAGAGCGTTTATCCTCTACAAAAGAAAAAACGGGCGTATTTACGGGTTCTTATTGTATTAATCCCTTAAACGGTAAAAAAGTGCCTGTTTGGATAGGTGATTATGTACTTTATTCTTACGGTACGGGTGCAGTTATGGGCGTGCCTGCTCATGACGAAAGGGATTTTGAATTTGCCTCAAAATATAATTTACCCATAGAACGGGTAATAAAATCTAAAGACGGTTCGGCCGACGAGCTGCCTTATTGCGAATACGGTATTCTTGTTAACAGCAATGAATTCGACGGTATGACTTCTGAAGAAGCAAAATCGGCTATTATAGATAAACTGAAAAAACAGGGAAAGGGAGAAGAAAAAACCAATTATCGTTTGAGAGATTGGTTAGTTTCAAGACAGCGTTATTGGGGTGCGCCCATTCCGATTATACATTGTCCTCATTGCGGAGAAGTTCCGGTGCCTGAAAAAGATTTGCCCGTAAAACTTCCGAGAGACGTGGAATTTTCTGCCAAAGGAAAATCTCCGTTGGCAACTCATTCGGGATTTATGAACGTAAAATGTCCCGTTTGCGGTGCGCCTGCAAAACGAGATCCCGATACGTTAGACACGTTTGTTTGTTCCAGTTGGTATTATTTAAGATATCCCGATAATAAAAATGCAGAAAAAGCTTTCGATTCCGATTGGATAAATAAAATTCTTCCTGTGGATAAATATATAGGCGGAGCGGAACATGCGTGTATGCATTTGCTTTATGCAAGATTTTTTACCAAAGCATTGAGAGATATGGGATATCTTAATTTCGATGAGCCATTCCTTTCGTTGGTTCATCAAGGCACAATTTTGGGACCCGACGGTAATAAAATGAGTAAGTCCAGAGGAAACGTGGTTTCGCCGGATGCGTATATCGAAAAATACGGAACGGACGTATTCAGAATGTATTTGATGTTCGGTTTCAGCTATACGGAAGGCGGTGCATGGAACGACGGCGGAATTCAGTCGATATCCAAGTTTCTCGACCGTTTGGAAAGGCTTGTACTTTCCGTTTACGATTTACCCGATTCTGCGGCTACTTATGAAAAAGAAGAGAAAGATTTGGAATATGCGCTTAATTTTGCAATTAAATCTATGATTGCGGATATCGAGCAATTTGGTTTCAATACTGCCATTGCAAGATTGATGGAATTGGTCAACACATTATATAAATATGAAAAACCTGTAAAAAATAAGGCTTTGTTAATTAATATAATCGAAAATGTAATAAAACTTATAGCACCTTTAGCCCCTCACTATGCGGAAGAATTATGGTCGATAAAACACAGCGACAGCGTATTTAAAGAGAGATATCCCGTTTGCGACGAGAAAAAACTGCATCGAGACGAGATAGAAGTGGCTTTGCAAATAAACAGTAAAGTAAGGGGAAGAGCTGTAATTTCGGCAAGCTGGAACGAACAGGAATTAAAAGAATTCGCATTAAACGATGCGACGGTACAAAAATTTATAGAGGGTAAAAAAATTAAAAAAATAATTGTTATACCCGGCAGGCTGATAAATATCGTAGTTTGATTTTAAGCCGAAAAAATCGGGAAAAATTTTCCTTATTTATATAATTGATTTAAAATCGTTTGACAATAATATTGCTATAAAGTAAAATATTTATATATACTGTAAGTTTTTGCTTTTATTAACTTATTAACTGTAGAAAAATATAAAGTTTACATATAAGGAGAACGTTTATGAACAAAAAGACCGTTAAAGACATTGATGTCAAAGGTAAAAGAGTTTTAGTCAGATGCGACTTCAACGTGCCGTTGGATGAGAATCAGAAAATAACCAACGATAACAGAATAGTTGCAGCTCTTCCTACAATAAAATATTTGATGGAACAGGGCGCCAAAGTTGTTCTTTGTTCCCATCTTGGTAGACCGAAGGGTGAATTCAATATGAAATACTCTTTAAAACCGGTTGCCGACCGTTTAAACGAATTGCTTGGCGGTAAAGTTACATTTGCCTCCGACGTTATAGGAGATAGTGCCAAAGCAGCCGTTGCAGCTTTAAAACCGGGCGAATGCGTTCTTCTGGAAAACTTGCGTTTTCATAAGGAAGAAGAAAAGAATGATAAAGATTTCTGTGAAAAACTTGCTTCTTTCGTAGATATTTACGTTAACGATGCGTTTGGTACAGCACACAGAGCTCATGCATCCACGGCAGGCGTGGTACAATACGGATTTATTAAAACTGCGGTTTCCGGTTTCTTAATTGCTAAAGAATTGGAAATAATGGGCGGAGCTCTCGAAAACCCCAAAAGACCTTTTATTGCTATTTTGGGCGGTGCTAAAGTTTCAGATAAAATCGGGGTTATAAATAATTTGCTCGATAAAGTGGATAAATTAATTATCGGCGGAGGAATGGCTTATACTTTCGTTAAAGCTTTGGGCGGAAACATTGGTAATTCCTTGTGCGAAAACGATAAACTCGATTTGGCTAAAGAATTAATAGCAAAAGCAAAAGCAAATAACGTAGAAATTTATTTGCCAGACGATACGGTTATTACACAGGAATTTTCAAATGACGGTGAAATCATGACAGTTAAAACGGATAAAATTCCCGACGGATGGCAGGGAATGGATATCGGCAACGAAACTTGCGCAAAATTTTCCGCAGCTTTAAAGGGTGCCGGTACGATTATTTGGAACGGTCCTATGGGTGTTTGTGAATTTTCCAATTTCGCACACGGAACAGATGCGATTGCAAAAGCAGTTGCTGAAAGCGGTGCAATCACTATAATAGGTGGCGGAGATTCCGCAGCGGCCGTAATTAAATTAGGATATGCCGATAAAATGACGCATATTTCCACAGGCGGCGGAGCTTCTCTTGAATTCCTGGAGGGTATAGAACTTCCCGGCGTGGCTTGTCTTAACGATAAGTAATAATCAAAAATGGGAATAAAACCTCGATTTATCGAGGTTTTATTGTGTTTATATAGTCTGTATAAAAGAGTTTAAATTTTAACGGAGGATAAAATAATGAGAAAACCGATTATTATCGGCAACTGGAAAATGAATAAATTACAGCAAGATGCCAAAGAACTTGCGAAAGAACTTATACCGTTGGTTCAGGGAAGTCTTGCGGATTGTGCGGTTTGCGTTCCTTATACTGACCTTATTTGCGTTAAAGAGGTTTTGGCAAATACAAAAATCGGCGTGGGCGCTCAAAATGCTCATTGGGCCGATAACGGAGCTTTTACGGGTGAAGTTTCCCCCGCAATGCTTGAAGAAATAGGAATATCTTATTGCGTTATCGGTCACAGCGAAAGAAGACAATACTTCGGCGAGACCGACAAAACGGTTAATATGAGAACTGCTGCCGTTATTAAACATAATATAACGGCAATAGTATGCGTAGGAGAACTTTTAGAGGAAAGGGAAGAAGGCAAAACTGAAAATGTTTTAAGAAAACAAATTACGGAAGGTTTCAAGAATTTTTCCGAGGACGATTTTAAAAAAATTATAATAGCTTATGAACCTGTTTGGGCTATCGGAACGGGCAAAACCGCAACCGCCGAAGACGCAAACGCTACTATCCTTTTTATAAGAAATACAATAAAAGAACTTTTCGGAGAAAATGTTTCGCAAAATCTCAGAATATTATACGGCGGCAGCATGAATACGAAAAATGTAGACGAGCTCATGTCTATGCCGGAAATCGACGGCGGACTTATAGGCGGAGCATCTTTAAAAGCAGCGGATTTTGCAAGAATAGTAAATTACAGATAACGCTTTTTATAAACGATTAATACATAGAATTAATATATAGGTGAATTATGTACGCAATTATAATTATGGACGGTTTTGCATTTACCGATGAAAGCAAAGGTAATGCCATAACAGCTAGCGGAATTCCGAATATAAAAAAATTATTGAATAAATATCCTCATACAACGCTTGGTGCAAGCGGTATGTCTGTCGGTTTACCGGAAGGTCAAATGGGTAACAGCGAAGTAGGGCACGTGAACATCGGCGCAGGGAGAATAGTTTATCAGGAATTAACAAGGATTACAAAAGAGATAGATGACGGTGAATTTTTCAAAAATCCTGCATTAAACGATGCTGTGGATTATTGCATTAGCGAAAATAAATCTCTGCACTTATATGGGCTTTTATCCGACGGCGGGGTACATTCTCATATAAAGCACCTTTATGCAATTTTAAAATTGGCTGCAAATAAAGGATTAAAAAGGGTTTATGTCCATTGTTTTATGGACGGAAGAGATGTATCTACAACCAGCGGAAAAGGTTTTATTGCCGATTTACAGCAAGAAATGAATAAAATCGGCGTAGGTAAAATAGCCACGGTTGTAGGGCGTTATTATGCAATGGACAGAGACAACAGATGGGAGAGGGTAAAAAGAGCTTATGACGCAATGACTTCGGGTATAGGCATATTAACCGACAATCCCGTTCAGGCTATGGAAAATTCGTATCAGAAAGGGGTTACCGATGAATTTATAGAGCCGATAGTGGTTTTAGAAAACGGAGTTTTAGTAAAGCGAATTGAGCAAGGCGATGCAATAATATGCTTTAATTTCCGTCCTGACAGAGCAAGAGAAATTACAAGAACTTTTATTCAGAAAGATTTTGAATCGTTTGACAGAGCAACGGGATATTTAAAACCAAAATATGTTTGTTTTACCAAGTACGATGCTGCTTTCGAAAATGTGAAAATTGCTTTTCCCGAACAAAAATTGAAGAACACTTTGGGAGAATACCTTTCCGACAAAGGATATACTCAATTGAGAATAGCTGAAACCGAGAAATACGCACACGTTACTTTCTTCTTCAACGGAGGTAAAGAAGAACAATATAAAAACGAAAACAGAATTTTAGTTAATAGTCCTAAAGTCGCCACTTATGACTTAAAACCCGAAATGAGTGCTTTCGAGGTCAACGAAAAAGCAATAGAAGCCGTTAAAAGCGGGAAATACGATGTTATGATTTTAAATTTTGCAAATTGCGATATGGTCGGACATACGGGTGTATTCGATGCTGCTGTAAAAGCGGTAAAAACGGTGGATGAATGTGTTGGAAAATTGGTCGATACCATTTTATCTTTAAACGGTAAAGCTATAATTACAGCAGACCACGGCAATGCAGACAAAATGCTTGACGACGAAGGTAATCCTTTTACCCCGCATACCACGAACAGAGTTCCTTTTATTTTAGTCGATAACTCGAATCTTGGTGCCGTTTTAAGAAACGACGGTATACTTGCCGATATATCTCCCACTTTATTAGACATTATGGGATTAAACAAGCCGGAAGAGATGACGGGAAAATCTTTAATAGAAAAAGCCTAAAAATGTTTAAAAATGCTTGCTATTGTGATAAAATTTTGTTATAATTATAAAATGTCAGCAATAGTTGAAACTTGTTTGATACTTTTTGGAGGATTAAAATGTCAAATTTGATTAATATGTTTGCCATAGCATACGAGACGGGACTTATAATTAAGTTTATTTTATTAATTTTATCGGTTATATGTGCTATAGGCTTAGTAATATGCGTTATGTTAACACCTTCTACTTCTTCCGGTTTAGGTGCGATATCCGGTTCGTCGGAGAGCTTTTACAGTAAAAATAAATCTAAATCTGCAGAAAGCAGGCGTAAAATGTGGACAATTATTTTTGCGGTATTGCTTTGTGTGTGTATGGTGCTTTTCTTTGTGTTTGGTATTACCACAGCGGCACAATAATTTAAGACTGTATAAACGGCTCAAAAAATTGGGCCGTTTTTTGTTATAATATTGCAATTAAATAATAATTTTGTAAACAATAAAAATACAATTTAATTTAACCATAAAATAAGGAAACTTCTATGGATACACTTAAAGGGAAATTTTGCGCAAATAGAAAAGGTTTCGGTTTTGTCACGCCGGAGAATGATACCGAAGATAAATTAGAAGATATAATGATACCGCCGTCTTTGGTCAACGGGGCTTTGAACGGCGATACTGTTTTAATAAGAATCGTAGCGAAACCAAAATTCAAAAGAATGGAAGGCGAAGTTTTAAAAATATTGGAAAGAGGCGTAAAAACCGTTGTTGGTGTTTTTAAAGCAAAACATAACGGCGGGGTTGTATATCCAAATGACGATAATTTTGCCGTAAATATTTTTATACCTTTTAAATTTTCTTTGCAAGCAAAAACAGGACAAATGGTAGTTGCCGAAATAACTTCATATCCCAAAAAGTTTAATATGCCGGAAGGAAAAATTAAAGAAATTTTAGGAGGAATGTGGGAACCCGGAATAGAATTAAAGTGTATTGCTCGTTCGCACGGTTTTTATGAAAAGTTTCCTCAAGAAGTATTGCAAGAAGCTAATAAAGTTAGTTTTATTAAACCAATCGATTTAGACGGGAGAGAAGATTTCAGAAATAAGCCGATTATAAGTATCGATGGGGAAGACGCAAAAGACTTGGACGATGCTGTTTCTTTGGAAAAATCAGATGACGGTATGTTTATATTAGGTGTTCACGTTGCCGACGTTTCTCATTATGTAAGAGATGAATCTGCATTAGATAAGGAAGCTTTAAAACGTGCTACGAGTGTTTATTTCCCGGGATGTGTTATTCCTATGCTGCCTACACAATTATCAAACGGCATATGTTCGTTGAACGAGGGATGCGAACGGTTAACATTATCGGTAATTATGAAAATAGACGAAAAAGGAAAGGTGTGCGACAGCAAAATAGTGCCTTCTGTAATCATAAATAAACATAGAATGACTTATAATGAAGTAACCGCAATTCTCAATCAAGACGAAGTTTTAATTGAAAAATATAGCGATGTTTACGGTATGATTAAGGATATGTTGTCTTTAAGTCGAATACTTTTAAAAAACAGAAAAGCCCGTGGGTCTATTGAACTCGATATACCCGAAACGAAATTTGAACTCGACAATAATGGTAAAGTTATAAATATTTCTCCTTATCTTAGGACTTTATCCACTCAAATTATAGAAGAGTTTATGCTTTTGGCAAATGAAACGGTAGCCGAAACTTTTGCTTATGCGGATATTCCGTTTATATACAGAGTGCATACCAATCCCGAGGAAGCAAAAGCGGAAAAGTTTTTTTCTTTTGCAAGAGGATTGGGCTTAAAAGTCAACAAACAAAATTTCGATACCAACTCATACGTCTCCATTTTAAAGCAGGTAGAAAATACCGATGTAGAACCGGTAATGAATAGAATTATGTTGAGAAGTATGCAAAAAGCTGAATACAGAGCAGAAAATATAGGACATTTCGGTCTTGCATCGAAATTTTATTGCCATTTTACATCTCCTATAAGACGTTATCCCGATTTAGCGATACACAGAATAATAAAAAAATATTTACACGGCGAATTGAATTCTTTAAATATGGATAAGCTGAAAGAGTTTACTGTCAATGCGGCTTCTCAAAGCAGTAAAATGGAGAGAGCTGCCGACCTTGCCGAAAGGGAAGCTGATGATTTAAAAAAGGCCGAATATATGGCAAATAAAATAGGGGAAGTGTACGAAGGCATTGTATCGGGCGTAACGTATTTCGGTATTTTTGTTGAATTGAAAAATACGGCAGAAGGTCTTATAAGAACGGAAGATTTGCCGGGATGCGATTATGAGTTTCTTCCCGATAAATATATATTGAGAAACGACTTCCAAACATATACGCTAGGGCAAAAATTAAATGTGGCGGTTGCAGGTGTAGATGACAAAAAAGGAAAGATAAATTTTGTACTTGCAGACGATAGTTGTAGATTAAATGATATAAAAAAAGATAAAAATATCAAAAGAAAAGGAAAAAAATTGAAACTTTAAAAAAGGTATGATATAATATAATTCTTAAATAAAAAGGTAATATATGAAAGTTATAGCGCAAAACAAGAAAGCCGGTTATGAATATTTTATAGAAGATCGATTTGAATGCGGTATTGCATTATCCGGTTGCGAAGTTAAATCAATAAGAGAAGGTGCCGTTAATTTAAAAGATTCTTTTGCGACAGTTACAAAAAATATGGAAATAATTTTGCTGAATATGCATATTTCACCCTATAAACACGGCAGTTATTATAATTTAGATCCTAAAAGAGATAGGAAATTATTGCTTCACAAAAGTGAAATAAGAAAAATTTTTGCAAAAGTATCTCAAAAAGGATATACCCTTATTCCTATATCTATTTATTTAAAAGATGCTTTGGTGAAAATTGAACTCGGTTTATGTAAAGGTAAAGAATTACACGATAAACGTGCCTCCGTTGCCGAAAAACAGAGCAAACGGGATTTGGATAGAATAGTAAAAGAGTATCGTAAATACAATTAACAAAGGAGAATAATTATGCCAATAATTATTAATAAAGATATTCCGGCATTTGAAATATTGCAGAAAGAAAGAATTTTCGTTATGAATGAAGCAAGGGCATATTCGCAAGATATTCGTCCCATTGAAGTGGCTATTTTAAATTTAATGCCCACAAAAATCGATACGGAAACGCAATTAATGAGACTTTTGTCCAATTCGCCTTTGCAGGTTAATATTACGCTTATAAGTACCGAAAGTTATCAGCCGACGCACATTAATGCCAATCATTTAAACAAATTTTATAAAACTTTTTCCGAAGTAAAAGACAGAAAATTCGACGGTATGATTATCACCGGAGCCCCTGTGGAGACATTGCCTTTCGAAGAGGTAAAATATTGGGATGAACTTAAGGAAATTTTCGATTATGCGAATAAGAACGTAACTTCTACGTTATATATTTGCTGGGGTGCTCAGGCAAGTTTATATTATAATTACGGTATAAATAAAGTTTTATTGAAAGAAAAAATATTCGGAGTTTTCGAACATATAAAAGAAAGTCCGTTGGATTTTCTTTTAAAAGGGTTCAACGATTATTTTTATATACCTCAATCCAGACATACGGGGTTAGATGAAGCAGCATTGAGAAACACTAAAGAGCTGGAAGTTTTAGCTTCTTCGGAAAAATCGGGAATAGCTATTGTTAAAAGTAAAAACGGAAGACAGATTTTTATAACCGGTCATCTGGAATACGATGCCGTAACGCTTTCTAACGAATACGAAAGAGATTTATCTAAAGGATTAGATATTAAACCTCCGCAAAATTATTATAAAGATGACGGAACCATTAATATGTGTTGGAAGAGTACCGCAACTTTGTTTTTTACAAATTGGCTGAATTATTATGTTTACCAAATAACACCTTTCGATATAGAAAAAGTTTAATTGAAATTGAGTTTTTTATAACCGGGATTTTTCCCGGTTTTTTATTATTGAGTTTTTGTATAAAATTATATTTTTTTGAAATAATTATATCGGAGGTAATAAAAATGGAATTAAAAAACAGTAAAACTTTTTTGAATTTAGCGAAATCGTATGCCGGAGAGTGTCAGGCAAGGACACGCTACGAATTTATAGAATACGGTGCAAGGAATCAAGGATACAAAGCTTTGGCAACGCTCGTCGATAAGGTCGTTTATAACGAATTCAATCATGCCAGAATGTTTTATACATTTATACAAAAGGCCCAGGATAAGATGATTACCAATATTGATATTTGCAGCGGATATCCGTTTAAAGAAAAATGGGATTTATTGGAAAATCTGAAATTAGCGGCAGAAGACGAAAATAATGAAGCAACTTTAATTTATCCCGAATATGCAAAAACGGCAAAAGAAGAGGGCTTTGACGATATAGCAGCCCTTTACAACGATATTATTCAAGTAGAAACTTGCCATAAAATGCTTTTTACTCAGCTTTACGAGCAAATGAAAAACGGTACAATGTATAAAAAACCTAAAGCTTTAAAATGGAAATGTGCCGATTGCGGTTACGAGGCAACAGCTAAAGAAGCTTGGCAAGAATGTCCGCTTTGTAAAGCAAAACAAGGTTCTGTCATGTTAAAAATAGAAGACGAAAATTAAATTTCTCTAAATTTAACAATTATTATAAAGTTTCCTAAAAAAAGGAAACTTTTTTATTTTTGTCTGCAAGAAAGATAATTATAAAATTTAAAAAACATTTAATTTTATTAGATAAGGCCCAAAAAAATTATAATTAAATAATTTAATCAAATAATTTACCTTCAATAATATGAAAAATGATAATTATTTAATTTTGATAAAAAAATTATCAATTAAACTTTATCAACAAAGTTTTTATTAAAAATATAAAAATAAATAAAGTAGGATAATAATATAAAAAAGTTACAATATAAAATTAAAATATAGTTTTAGTTAACTTATAAATAGACAGCAAAAAATTTATGCAATAATATTAATTCAAAACAACCGTATAAAAATATTATTTACCTATAACCTTTAAAATAGAAAATTATTGCTTCACAACTGAATAAATTATATTTAGTTTATAATAGGCTTATAATATTTAACCTTTTTCAACATAGAATTTTAAATACTATTATTTTATTAAAAATTTAACATAATTAATTATAATTGGCATAAATTGACTTAGAAGAGTGAAATATTTAAATAAATTTTAATTTAATAAGATATTAATAGATAAAATATTAATAGAGAAATCATGAAAAAAATAAATTTAAATCTTAATAAAAAATATAATCATTCAAAATATTTATGTAACTGACAACAAATAAAAGGATATTCGACAGTAAAAAATTGTTTACAAATTTTATTGGATATGATATAATATGCAAGCAGTTAGCAATACGGGCTAGTTTTGGATTCGATTGCAAGCAGAGGCTGATGTAAGCATGTCGGTGGTTTCGGCTCCGTCAAAAACGAAAAATTAAATTTAAACGCTAACAATAGCAATAATTACAGTGCTCCCGTAGCACTTGCAGCTTAATTTTTTAGGCTCCGTTCTGTTCTGTTTGCCTACGGATAGAAACAGGGCGTCGATTTAGTAGGGGACGTTCTCATTCGTTAAATCTCCGGCGAATAAGGATGAATTTAGGGGATATGCCTAGCGGAGGTTTTTCAGCAGACTTCCGTTTGGCGAGATTAAATACTGAATAAGCATGTAGAAAGCACAGGCAAACCTTGTAAGACCGCAGTTCAATTCTGCGCTAGTCCACCATAAAAAGTACTTTAATTAATAAAGTTTTTGAATTGTTTTTAATTAAACGATAGCAAAGTACTTTATTATAAAGTATTTGGGGGTGTAGCTCACTTGGTAGAGCGCTTGAATGGCATTCAAGAGGTAAGGGGTTCGATCCCCCTCATCTCCACCAAACGCGACGTATACGCACACTCTGCGTTTATGTCAGAATT
>CASEPJ010000102.1 GCA_949289715.1 uncultured Clostridia bacterium | reverse complement strand
CCTACTATAAGTGCATTTGGGTTTGGTTTGAAAGATATTATATTATATATTACATTGGCAATGCTTGCGGCAGTTGCGGCAATACTGGAAATAAAGGATAACATATTATGGCGATACTTAAGATCGAAAATTTAAGTTTTACATATAGCGGTGCCGATTCTAAAGCTTTGAAAAATATAAACCTTGAAGTAGAGAGGGGAGATTTCGTGTTGCTTTGCGGCGAATCGGGATGCGGTAAAACCACGCTTTTAAAACTGATAAAAAAACAGCTAAGACCGGAAGGAAATATCGAAGGCGGTATTTATTATAAAGGGAAAGAAATAGGCTTATTGGATGAACGAACTTCCGTAACGGACATAGGCTATGTGATGCAAAATCCCGATAATCAAATTGTTACTGACAAAGTTTGGCACGAGTTGGCTTTCGGGTTGGAAAGTCTTTCGGAAAAAACCGATTTAATAAGGCGCAAAGTTGCCGAAATTTCGGGTTTTTTCGGCATAAGCGATTGGTACAGAAAGAAAACGTGTGAGCTTTCGGGAGGGCAGAAACAGCTGTTAAATTTGGCGTCCGTTATGGTTATGCAACCGGAAATTCTTATTCTTGATGAACCTACGGGGCAGCTGGACCCTATTGCCGCAAGAGAGTTTATAGATGCGCTGAAAAAAATTAACGAAGAAATAGGAATTACAATAATCATGGCCGAGCACAGATTAGAAGAAGTATTTTCGGTAGCAAACAAAGTGGTTTTAATGAATAAATCGGAAATATTTATGTGCGATACTCCAAGGAATGTGGGGAAAAGACTTTCTTTTGAGGATAATTCCCATAAATTGAATTTAGGCTTGCCTTCAAGTGTACGTATTTTTAATGCTTTGAAGGGAAAAGGAGATTGCCCGTTGACGGTGAAAGAAGGGAAAAAATTTATATCATCTAATTATAATTCCAATATAAAAGAGCTACCTTTTATATCTGAGGATTACAGTCAAAAAAATATAGCCATTGAAATAAAAGAAGGTTTTTTCAGATATGAAAAAGATTCTCCCGATGTTTTGAACGGACTAGACATTAAAGTTTTCGAAAACGAAATTTTATGTATTTTGGGAGGAAACGGTGCCGGCAAAACCACTATGCTGAAAGTGATGAGCGGCTTAAGAAAATTATATAAAGGTAAATTGAGAATTTGGGGTAAAAAATTAAAAGAATACAGCGGCAATTCTCTTTACCGCAATAATATCTCCTGTATGCCGCAAAATCCGCAAAATCTTTTCGTAAAAAGTAAAATTCATGACGATTTTATCGAAATAACAAAAATTTTGAATTACGACGGTAAGACTGCTGAATCGAAAATCGACGAACTTTCGGAAAAATTGGAAATTAAACATTTATACAATGCTCATCCTTACGACCTAAGCGGGGGAGAACAGCAAAAAGCGGCATTTGTAAAAATATTGCTGATGAATCCTAAAATCATACTTTTAGACGAACCCACAAAGGGATTGGATGCATATTCGAAAATTACGCTTGCTAAAATTTTGCAAGACTTAAAAAAAGAAAATAAAACCATAGTTATAGTTACGCACGATATAGAATTTGCTGCAGAATATGCAGACCGATGCGCAATGTTTTTTGACGGACAGATAGTTTCTTACGATAACAGAGTGGATTTCTTTTCGAAAAACAGTTATTATACAACGGCGGCATCTAGAATTTCAAGACCCGATTTTATCAATGCCGTAACGGTTGATATGGCAGTTGAATTATGTAAATTGAACGGAGAAAAAAGGGAAGCGTAGTATGGAAAACGCAAAAAAAGTTTCTCTTAAAACGATAATCGATATATTGATATATGTTGTAGGAATACCTTTAATTATTGCTTTAGGAGTTATTTTATTTAAAGACAGAAAATACAACATAATTTCTATGGCGGTGGCAGTGGTGTGCTGTATTCCTTTTTTTATTGGTTTCGAAAAAGGGAAGAGAAGTGCAAGAGAATTGACCGTCATAGCCGTTATGTCGGCAATTTCCGTTTTAGGCAGGATTATTTTTACACCTTTACCCGGATTTAAGCCTGTAACTGCAGTAGTTATAATAACGGGTATAGCGTTCGGTCCGCAGGCGGGTTTTATAACCGGCAGTATGTCGGCAATAGTATCGAATATTTTTTTCGGTCAGGGGCCTTGGACGCCCTTTCAAATGTTTATATGGGGGTTTATAGGTCTTTTATCCGGTTTGTTATTTTATAATAAAAAAGCTCCTAATTTTCTTCTTTTAATTTTTATTGGAATTTTCGGCGGTGTGCTTTATTCTTTAATGATGGATATATGGAGCACTTTGGCAATGGACGGTGCTTTTTTATGGTCTAGGTATTGGACGATATTTTTGTCCTCTCTTCCCGTAATGGCTATTTATGCCGCATCCAACGTAGTTTTTCTTTTATTACTGACAAAGCCGTTGTTAGAAAAATTAAACAGAGTAAAAATTAAATACGGAATTTTTATTAAAAACGGTACAAATAATAGTATATCCGAAAATATTACTGCCGACGAAAAAAGCAATGAAGGCGATAAATAATTCCAATTTTTTATATTATTATGCTAGAGTATTTTTTTACGAATTAAGAAATTATTTATGTTTTATATTTAAAAATTAAAAATATTAATTAAATTTTGTTATTTATTAGCTTGAATTTGTATAATTATGTGTTTAAATATTGAAAATTAATCAAAAATCGTTTATAATTATAATTAAGAATTTATAAATATTAATTTATCGGATTAAAAATATTTTTTAAATATTTAAATTTAATAATATTT
>CASEPJ010000101.1 GCA_949289715.1 uncultured Clostridia bacterium | reverse complement strand
TATTTAAAATTCAATTAAAAATTTAAAAAGTTAAAAAATATAACTTTAAAAAATCTTATTTTTAAATTATTAGATATTTATTACATAAAAAACCGCTTAAATAAGCTGCAACAATATGACAAAATTATTTATAAATTGAAAATTAATATAAATATTGAAATTTTATTAAAAAAATTATGGATTTAATTGAATTCGATAAAAAATTTTATCATTACGGAAAAATGATAGCCGGTGCAGACGAAGCGGGAAGAGGTCCTTTAGCCGGACCTGTTTGTGCAGCGGTTTGCATTTTGCCTCAAGATTTTTATATTAACGGAATAAACGACAGTAAAAAAATTTCCGAAAAAAGAAAAAAAGAACTTTTTTTGGAAATACAATATAATGCCGTCGATTACGCTTATACTTTTATAGATAACGACATAATAGACGATATAAATATACTTAACGCAACAAAATTGGCTTTGGAAGAATCTTTGAAAAAATTAAAAATTAAACCTGATTTCCTTTTGACCGATTATATTAACAATTTTAAAACAGTTTATCCTAGCGAAAATATCGTAAAAGGCGACGGGTTAAGTTATTCTATTGCGGCGGCATCCATAATAGCAAAAGTAAAAAGAGACGAATATATGCTTGAAATGGATAAAGTTTATCCGCAATACGGATTTTACAGACATAAGGGCTACGGTACCAAATTACATATTGAAGCATTAAAAAAATATGGTCCCTCGCCCATACACAGAAAAACATTTATTAAAAATTTTTTAGATATTAAATAAGATAAAAATATATAACTATTATGAGAAGAAATAAATATTTCGGCAACAAAGGCGAAGATATAGCCGAGCTTTATTTAAAGAAAAACGGATACAAAATTCTTGAAAAACAATTTAAATGCTATGCGGGAGAAGCAGATATAATTGCCGAAAAAGATAATTGGTTAATTTTTGCGGAAGTAAAAACACGTTCAAACTTAAATTACGGTTTGCCTTCCGAAGCTGTAGATTATAAAAAACAAAAAAAATATATAAAAATTGCAGAATATTATCTTTCCGTTAACACTTGTTACGAAAAATTCGTAAGATTTGACGTTATAGAGATTTTAGGAGAGGAAATTAACCATTTAAAGGCGGTTTATTTTAAAAATTGATTAAAATGCTTGCCAAAAAAAATAATATGTGTTATTATATACATCGTGATTTTGGACGGTCCGCTGCATTAACACTGTATGAACGTCTGTAGAAAAGGAGGGTGACAGGATGAACAAGATAATCGACGCTATTGAAAAAGAAAATATGCGTAAAGACGTTCCCGATTTCAGAGTCGGCGATACCGTTAAAGTTTATGTCAAAGTTAAAGAAGGCACGAGAGAAAGACTGCAGGCATTCGAAGGCACAGTCATAGCCAGAAAGAACGGTGGCATACGTGAGACTTTTACTGTCAGAAGATTATCGTTCGGCGTCGGTGTGGAAAGAACTTTCCCTTTACATTCGCCGAAACTCGATAAAATCGAAATTATCAGAAAAGGTCGTGTTCGTCGTGCTAAGTTGTATTACTTGCGCAAACGTGTAGGTAAAGCAGCTAAAGTAAAAGAATTGAGGTAAATCGTAAAAAGCGGTGTGCTTAACGCACATCGTTTTTTTTTGCAATTTTTATTTTTTGTTTTATATGCTTTTTTTGCTTGACATATAATAAGAATTAAACTAAATTAATTATATTATAATATATAATTAGGTGCTTTATGAAAAAGAAATTTTTTTTCCTTGTTGCGTTTGTCCTTATAATTCTTTTTTCTCTTGGCGGATGTAACAGCTATGTATCTTCCCAATCTCTACAACTCGATTGGCTCGTTTTTTTACTCTCACTAACTACCACAATAATATTTATTGCCTTTTATTTTTGGATTAAGAGAAGCAGTGTAAAATATAAAGAATTAAAACCCGAATATAAAGGAGAGTCGGAAACTACCTTTTTATTTATAGTGTGCGGCGTGTTTTTCTTAAGACTTTTATTTGCGGTTCTTATAAAAGGGTTCAGAGACGACATTGCCGATTTGTCTACATGGGCTTTGTATCTTGCCGATAACGGACCTTTCGCATTTTACAAAGCTTATCCCTCGGCGGATATTTTACCTGCTTATGTATATATCCTATCTGTTTTAGGCAGTATAGCAAGACTGTTTAATTTTTCTGATGCAAACAATACTATGGCGTTGCTTTTAAAAATACCTAATATAATTTGCGATATGATAAGCATGTATCTTATTTTTAAAATCACAAAAAAATACTCAAACGATACGTTTGCGCTCATATTGTCTTTGTTGTTCGGTTTAAATTTTGCCAATTTGTTTTTGTCTGCCGTATGGGGCACATACGATTCGATAGTCATAATGCTAATTTTATTTGCCGTATATTATATGATAGAGAAAAAAATATGCAAAATGATAGCAGCGTTTTTTATTGCAATGCTGTTTAAACCTTACACAATGATTTTTTTGCCTCTTTTTGTAGTATATATTGCCGGCGTTTTTATAAAAAACAAAAAAACCGATTATTCTTTTTTAAGAAAGGATATAATTATAACTTCTGTACTGTGTGCGGCATTAAGCATTATTTTATATTTTTCTTTGTCATTCAACGAACTCTATAACGCAAATATTTTTAAATTATTATACGATAAATTAATATATTCCGGCTATAAAAATTATTCATACGATGCCTTTAATTTATTTACGTTAATAGGTTTAAACGATATAAAAATGAATTTATTCGGTCTTATAATAAATTATGTAATTTTGCTTCTGATTATAGTCGGAAGTATAATACTTTTCGTTAAGAAAAAAGACAGAAATGCATTCCCCTTAATTTGCGCTTTGACTTTAGCGGCATTCAGCACGCTTGCAACGCAAATTTCACCCCCTTTAACCGGTTTATGCATTATGCTGTTGTTTGCTTCCTTTGCTATTTACAGAGATTTAAGACTTTATATAATATCAGCTGTAATGAGCTTTTTATCGTTTTTCAATATGGCAGTGGTTTTAAATGCTTTAAAACAATTAAACGCATATATTTTAAATAATACTTATGAAGGAATATCTCCTGACGGTTTTTGGATGATTTTAGGATCTGTTCTTCAGCTGCTTTCATTTATTTATCTCTGTTATTTAACATATGATTTAACAATTAGAAACAATAAACGCATTATTACTAATGAGGATTTAAGCGTATAAAGGAAAATAATATGCTGTCAAAAATTAAAAGTTATGCATTAAACGGATTGTACGGTTACCCGGTGGATATAGAAGTGGATTTAAATTCCGGCATACCTTCATACGATATGGTAGGAATGCCCGATACCGCAGTAAAAGAATCCCGAGAAAGAGTACGCTCCGCAATAAAAAACAGCGGTTTTAAATATCCTATGGTAAAAATTACCATAAATTTTGCTCCCGCAGACATAAAAAAAGAGGGTAGCGTTTTTGACCTTGCAGTAGCAATGGGACTATTGACAGCAACTTCTCAAATCGAACTTGGCGAACATATGCAGACTTTATTTTTGGGTGAATTATCCCTTGATGGAACAATTAGAAAAATTAACGGAGTTTTACCGATTTTAATTTCAGCAAAACAAGCGGG
>CASEPJ010000100.1 GCA_949289715.1 uncultured Clostridia bacterium | reverse complement strand
TTATTTATATATAAAACCTTGTCACAGATTGGATAGAAATACCGCAGGTTTGGTAATTTTTGCCAAGAACGAAGAGTCATTCGATTTTATTAAAAAAGAGTCTTCTAATAAAAATATTTACAAATTTTATATTGCACATGTGGACGGGCTATTGGAATGTAATTCAAAGAAATTTAAGGCTTATATAAATACGGATAAAAATAAGGCGCTTAGTAATGTCTCCGATAAATACATAAAAGGCTATTCTGAAATCGCAACTACGATTACTACAATAAAAACATTCGACGAAAGTTCGATAGTAGAAGTTATGATTACAAGCGGAAAAACACATCAAATTCGAGCGCATTTGGCATATTTAGGGCATCCTATTCTTGGCGACGGCAAGTATAATAAAAATAAAAATTATAATGCTTTATATAAAAAACAGGCATTAATTGCTTATAAAATAAAAATATTTACCGATAATGAAAAGTTTAATTATTTAAACAATATTGATTGGTCTATAGACTATAAAACTTTTATTAAATGGAATAAATAAAAATATGCTTATAATAAAATCGGTTCAAAGCAGAATCGCAAAAAAATTAAAATTAAAAAAAAATTATAAAATATTATCTTTTAACGGAGAAGTAGCTGAAGATTTTCTCGACTATATTTATTTTGACAGTAAAGATAATTTTTTGATGGAAATTGAAAATGAAAAAGGTAATAAAAGTACACTTCAAATAAATAAGAATTGTGATGAAACTTTAGGACTTTCTTTTTATAATGATAATTTGGAAATAAAAAGATGTAAAAATAATTGTATTTTTTGTTTTGTAAAACAATTACCGGCAAATATGAGAGATTCCCTTTATATCAAAGACGACGATTGGAGAATGTCATTTTTATACGGTAATTTTGTTACTTTGACAAATTTAACTAAAGAAGAAAAAAATAAAATTATCAGAAGAAAAATATCCCCCCTTTATATTTCCGTTCATTCCATGAATTTAGAAGTTAGAAAATCGGTTTTAGGTATAAATAAAAATTGCGACATAAAACCGTTGTTAAAAGAATTTCACGAAAATAATATTAAAATGCATTGTCAGATTGTTGTGTGTCCGGGGATTAACGACGGAAATGATTTACAAAATTCGTTAAACGAATTGTATATGTTGAGACCGGAAGTGGAAAGTATTGCAATAGTACCCGTAGGTCTTTCGAAATTCAGAAAAAATTTGCCTTACATAAAACCTGTCGATAAACAATCGGCAAAAGATATTATAGAGTTAGTCGACAAATTTAATAATCATATAGGATTTAAATTTGCTTGTATCGCAGATGAATTATATTTAAAAGCCGAAGTACCTATTCCTAAAGAAAGCGATTATGGTGATTATCCTCAGCTTGAAAACGGAGTGGGTATGTTAAGACTGTTCGAATCGCAATTTAACGATGAATACGAATGCGACAATTTTAATCCTCAAAAACGTCGGGTTTTAGTTGTTACGGGAACTTCCGCATTTGAATTTATTAATAAATTATGTGATAAGATCAGAAAAAGATTCGAAATTGATATTATTTGCAAAGAAATAATAAATAATTTTTTTGGAGACAGCGTTACTGTTTCAGGTTTGCTTACGGGAAAAGATATTTTAGAACAAACAAAAAACTTAACGGCCGATGAAATTTTATTGCCAGAAAATTGCCTTAAAGATAACGAAATTTTTTTAGACGATATAACTTTGAACGAATTTAAAAAAATTAAAAATTGCAAAGTTACCGTTACCGAAAATAACGGTGCGGATTTCTTAAGAAAAGTGATAGGAGACTGTTAATGATAAAACCCATAGTTGCGTTGGTGGGAAGACCGAATGTCGGAAAATCAACCATTTTTAACAGAATAGCCGGAAAAAGGATAGCCATAGTTGATGATCAACCCGGCGTTACTAGAGACCGTATTTATGCGGATTGCGATTGGGCTGGATATAATTTTACATTAATTGATACGGGAGGCATAGCTCCAGCAAAAGAGGATAATATGTCCAAACATATTCGCTTACAGGCTGAAATTGCGATAAACACCGCTTCCGTTATCATTTTTGTTGTAGACGGTAAGAGCGGTTTGGTAGCAAACGATTTTGAAGTTGTAAATTTATTAAGACACTCAAAAAAGCCCGTAGTTTTAGCGGTGAATAAATTGGATAATATGGAAACGACTCATCTTTACGATTTTTATGAATTGGGCATAGGAAATCCCATTCCGATTTCCGCAGAACACGCAAAAGGCATAGGCGATGTTTTAGACGAAGTGGTTTCTTATTTTGGCGATAAGTCCGAATATGAAGAGGAAAACGATGTATTCAAAATTGCCGTGGTTGGTAAACCTAATGCGGGTAAATCATCTTTGGTTAATAAATTATTGGGATATAATCGCAGTATTGTAAGCGAGATTGCCGGTACCACAAGGGATGCGATAGATACGCCTTTTAAATATAATAACAAAGATTATCTTATAATCGATACTGCCGGAATAAGAAAAAAAAGCAGTATAGAGCTTGAAAGTGTGGAAAAATATTCGATTGTGAGATCTTTAGATGCTGTAAGACGGGCAGATGTGGTATTAATTGTAGTCGATTCTAAAGAAGGACTTACAGAACAAGATATTAAAATTATAGGCTTTGTTCATAATGAGGGTAAACCTTCCGTTATAGTGATGAATAAATGGGATTTGGTTGAAAAAGATACTTTTACCATAAATCAATTTGAAGAAAAATTGAAAAACGATATTTCTTTTATGGATTATTATAAATCTATATATTTATCGGCTAAGACGGGCAAAAGAGTCGATAAAGTTATAGAAACGGCTGAATATGTTTACGGCAATGCGACAAAAAGAATAACTACCGGTATTTTGAACGATGTGCTGCAAGATGCTGTGTCTGTTAACGAGCCTCCTTCGAAAAGTGGCAAAAGGTTGAAAATATTTTATGCAACTCAGGGGAGCATTAAACCGCCTACATTCGTATTGTTTGTTAATGATGTTAGACTAATGCATTTTTCCTATCAAAGATATTTGGAAAATTCTTTGAGAAAAGCGTTTGATTTTACAGGAACACCGATTAAAATTATTTTAAAAAGCAAAAGCGAGGAGAATTGATGAATATTTACTGGTGGCATTTTTTATTGATATTTTTTGTTTCTTATTTAATAGGCAACATAAATTTTGCCATTTTAATAACTAAATGTATGAAAACGGATATCAGAAAAATGGGCAGCGGAAATCCCGGAACTATAAATATGGTTAGAAATTTCGGGATTAAAATAGGGGCGCTCACATTAATATTGGATTGTCTCAAAGGCTTTTTGCCTTCGTTGATTGGTTTTTTATTAGCAGGTACCGCAGGACTTTACACGGCAGGATTAGGAGTTATAATAGGGCATATTTATCCGGCGGTATATAAATTTAAAGGAGGCAAGGGTATAGCTTCCACTTTAGGTATATTTTTGGTTGCGCAACCTGTTTTAACTGTTGTATTGT
>CASEPJ010000099.1 GCA_949289715.1 uncultured Clostridia bacterium | reverse complement strand
TGTTTTGTTTAAATAAATAGTTTTAAGCGGTTTAAAAATTTAATATTATTTTTATAATAAAAATTTTATACTTATAGTAAATAATTTTATTAAAAAATGAAAAAATTTTAATTTGATATTCTTTGTTTTATAAAAAAGTTTATAAAATAAGTAAAATAACACAATATTTTATTAAAAAACATAAAAAACATTTAAAAAACACTTGATTATTTTTATTAATTTATGATATAATTCATATGAAGATACTTTATCGGTATGGAGTGGGTTGCAAAATCCGCTCCATATTACTTGTAAGGAGATTTTTATGGATTTGGAATTGATTACCGAGCATATAAAACCTATAATAGAGGCGAAAGGATTGGAACTTATTGACCTGACTTTCGATTCGTCAAAATCCGTTCTCACAGTTTTTATAGACACTCCTCAGCAAGATGTAGATTTAAACGCTTGTGAAGAAGTTTCGTTGGCAATAGACCCTGTTTTAGACGAAATTATTACAAGTTCGGCTTCCTATACTCTTAATGTTTCTTCTCCCGGGTTAGACAGACCTATAAAAACGGAAAGAGATTATATGAGAAATATTGGAAGAGAGGTAGAGTTAAAACTTTATGCACCTTTAAAAGGCAAAAAAAAATTCGAGGGCATTTTAAAGGGTATGTGTGGCAATTGTGCAGTAATAGAACTTTTCAACGGAGAAGTTTTGAACATTGATAAAAATAAAATTGCATTAATGACTAAGCTTATTAAATTCTGATATTCACGGTTTATTGCCGTAACGCTTCAATAAAAAGGAGAATTAAAATGGTTAATAAAGATTTTTTCGCCGCATTGGATGTTTTGGAAAGAGAAAAAGGCATAGATAAGGAAGTTTTTATAGAAATTTTACAATCTTCCCTTGCTCTTGCTTATAAGAAAGATACACACGAAGCAGCAGAGATTGCCGTTAAACTTTCCCCCGAAACTTCCACTATAAAAGTTATGAAGTTAAGAAAAGTAGTGGATGAAGTTTTAGACCCTGCAACGGAAATTTCTCTTGACGAGGCCAGAAACATAAGAAAAACTGCAAAAGTCGGAGATGTTATTTCGGAAGAAATCAAAACAAAAGATTTCGGAAGAATTTCCGCTCAGACAGCAAAGCAGGTTTTCACGCAAAGACTGGGCGATATTATGAAATCCAACATAATAACCGAATTTTCGGAAAAAGAACACGAGATAGTTATGGGAATTGTAAGAGAATATAAAGGCGGCAACTATATTCTCGAATTATCCAACGGATTAGAAGGCGTACTTGGAGTTTCCGACCAAATACCGGGCGAACATTTTAATCCGAACGATAAAATAAAAGTTTACGTTAAAGACGTAAAGAGCGGATTTAAAGGTGTTCAAATCCGTGTTTCGAGAACAAATATAGGTTTTGTTAAACGTCTTTTCGAATTAGAAGTTCCCGAAATTAAAGCCGGACTCGTAGAAGTTAAAGCAATAGCAAGAGACCCGGGTAAAAGAACCAAAATCGCAGTATTTTCAAGTGATAAGAGTTTAGATCCCGTAGGAGCTTGCGTAGGTCAGAACGGTCAAAGAGTAAACGCTATAGTCGACGAACTTAACAATGAAAAAATAGATATAATTCTGTGGAGTGCTAATCCCGCCGAATATATTGCCCGTGCGATGAGTCCTTCTCCCGTGGTTTCGGTTACGGTAAACGAAGAAAGCAATTCCGCAATGGTTATAGTTCCCGAAAGTAAACTTTCTTTGGCTATCGGTAAAGAAGGGCAGAATGCAAAATTAGCCGCAAGACTTACCGGTTGGAAAATAGACGTTAAGTCCGATGCTGACAATAGTGGAGAGATTAAAGAAAAAGAACCGAAAAAAACACAAGGCAATGCGGAAAAGGAAAAATCCATAGACGAACGTTTTGCGGAATTATTCGGCAATAATTTATAATTTTAAGGTGAAATATGACTACAAAAAAAATTCCAGTGAGAATGTGTATAGCCTGCAGAAACATGAAACCTAAAAAGGAATTGTTGAGAATTGTTAAATCCAAAGATGGCGTAATTTCGTTGGATTTAACGGGTAAAGCACAGGGCAGGGGAGCGTATATATGCAAAGACGAGGAATGTTTTAAAAAATGTAAAAAAACAAAAGCATTGGACAGAGCATACGAAACTGCCGTTTCTCCCGAAATTTACGATAAAATATTGGAGGAATATCTTGGAAAGGCATAAAGTCGAAAGTTATATCGGATTTGCCGTTAAAGCCCGTAAAATTCTTTTGGGCAATACTGCGGCGGAAGCGGGTTTAAAAAAAATAAAACTTATTTTAATTTGCGGTACTTCTCAAAAAAATTCAATAAAAAAAGCCAATTCCATATCGGTTAAAACGCAGGCTCCCATGGTTTTTTGCAGAAATAAAACATTGTCTGAAATTACCGGCTCAAATGTAAAAATTGCTGCCATTACCGATAAATCTTTGGCAAAAGCAATAATCGAAAATTGCGATGATTTATATTATTATGTGCCTGCTCCTAAACCGCAGAAATTATACGATGAATATGTATACGAATCCGAATTGAACGGTGATGATTCAATAGGTGAAGAAGTTAAAATTATATACAACAAATCAAAAAGAGATAATTTTAATAAACACAAAAGCATACACGGTAATTTAAATAATAAAAACTATAAAGTAAAAAATTTTTCTAAAGCTAAAATCGAATTAAAAGACGGCAGTAATATAATCGAACATAAAAATACAAAAACCGCCTTTAATAAAAATCAAAATAGAAACAATTTTAAAAATTACGGTTTAAAAAAAAATTTCGGCAACAAAAATGATGCTGAAAAAAATGATGTTAAAAAAAACAAATATACGCATTTTAATAAAAACAAAATATCAAAAAATGCGGACAGAAGCGATATTAATAAAACCGAAAAAACTTTTAAAAATACAAAAAAATTTGACGGCAGTTTAAAAAAACACAATTCGGTCGACAAAAGTTTTAAATTCAAAAAGAAATATGAAAATCGGTCGCAAACTACCGATAATAATATATCCGCTAAAAAGGACAAATAAAGGTTTAATTTCAAGGAGAGTCGAATTTGGAAAACGAAAAATTACAAAATCTTATGAACATCAAAGAGGTTTTCTCATCCTCTGCAGAATTACTCGATTCGGTTAAAAGTTTAAAGAGTAATTTAGAAAAAGTTCTTAAAAAGGTTGAAGAAAAAGAAATAAGGCTAAGCGAAAGGACTACGGCCGAACTTTCCGCTACAGAAAATAAAGAGGAAATCGCAAATTCCGTAGCTGCAGAAGTTGAACATAAAAACACAAAAAAAGCGGTTGAAACCAATTTCGAATCCGCTATCGAAAACGAGGCGAAAGATGCCGTAAAAGAAATTAAAAAAGAGACCGAAACGAAAACCGAAGATATTAAACCTGAGGGAAAGGTTGCAAAGGTAACAGACGTTAAGAAAAAAGACGAAGTTGTCGAACAAAACATAATAAATAGCGTCACAGAGGAAGTATTGTTTGAAAAAGAAATTAAACCTCAAAATACCCAAGTCAAAGAGCCTGTCGAAGAGAAAGCGGAAGTTGTAAAAAAAGTTTCGCAAACAAAAGAAAATACTTTTGTTCCCGATAAAAACTTTAATAAACCTCAAAAAAACATACAGGATAATAGTCAGCGGAATAAAGATTATTCGCAAAGACAGTCATATTCAAAAAGCGATTTTACTAAAAGCAATTATCAGCAAAAAGAAGGCTATCAAAAACAACCTTATCAACCGAATGCAAATTCGCAGCGTTTTGCCGATAGAAAACCTTACGATGCAAATTCTAAACGTAATTTTGATACTAACTATCAGAAAAAACCTTACGATGCAAATTCTCCCAAAAAACCGTATGACCAAAATGCTCAAAAACGTTCCTATCAGGACAGAGCTCAAAACGGGCAGAGAACGCAAACGCAAAGACCTTTAATAAAACCCGATTTGACATTTGTTGCAGCGGATACAAAGCCCACGAAAAAAGATTTTTCGGCTGCAAAGAAAAAGACTAACGAAAAAAATTATGAGTCCAATAGCAAAGCCATGAACAAGAGGGCACTTATTAGAAAAGGTTTTGTTACTATAGACAATACCGATGTCGATGAGAAGATGGGCTCCAAAAAATTCAAAGTCAAAAAAGCCAAAACCGAAGTTAAAGAAGCAGCACCTAGAATCGATAAAGCCATTATAACGACCGAAACCATTACGGTTAAAAGTTTGTCGGAAAAAATCGGCAGAACTACTTCCGAAATTCTTCAAAAAATGGTTCTTTTAGGTTATATGGTAAACATTAACAGTCCTATAGATTTTGAAACCGCACAGTTAGTGGCACTCGACTTAGGGGTAGAGCTCGAACAGAAATTAGAAAAAACCAGCGAAGAGGTACTTATGGACATAGATAACGGCGAGGATGACGAAAAAGATCTGGTAACACGTCCTCCCGTCGTAACGGTAATGGGTCACGTTGACCACGGTAAAACGTCTATACTTGACTACTACAGAAAAACAAAAGTTACCGAGGGCGAAGCCGGCGGCATTACACAGCATATCGGTGCTTATACTATTAAACTTAAGGGAAAACAAATTACTTTTATAGATACTCCCGGGCATGCCGCTTTTACCGCCATGAGGGCAAGGGGCGCAAAAATTACCGATATAGTTATTCTGGTCGTAGCTGCGGATGACGGTGTTATGCCGCAAACCATAGAAGCTATCAATCACGCAAAATCCGCAAACGTACCTATAATAGTTGCTGTAAATAAAATAGATAAACCCACGGCAGATATAGAAAGAATTAAGCAGCAGCTGACGGAAAACGGAATCGTTCCCGAAGAATGGGGCGGAGATGCCATAATCGCTCCGTGTTCCGCTAAAACCGGCGAGGGAATGCTCGATATGCTCGATATGATATTGTTAGTTGCCGAAATGAGAGATTTGAAAGCTAATCCCAACAGACTTGCAAAAGGTGCTATTATAGAGGCTAAACTCGATAAAGGCAAAGGACCGGTTGCTACAGTGCTTGTTCAAAACGGAACTTTAAGAGTGGGCGATGTAGTGCTTTCCGGTACTACGACAGGTAAAATCAGAGCGATGGTAGACGATACCGGCAGACCTGTAAAATCTGCAGGGCCTTCAATGCCTGTTTCCGTTATAGGTTTTAACGACGTTCCTCAAGCGGGCGATATAGTTTATGTAACAAGCGAAGAAAAACTTTCCAAACAGGTTGCGGAAGAAAGAAGAAACAGAGAAAAAGCAGAAAAGGCAAAATTAAGCGAAAAAATAACGCTTGACGATATGTATCAGAAAATAGAACAGGGTGCTTTGAAGGAATTGAGAATTATCGTCAAAGCTGATGTTCAAGGTTCTGCGGAAGCGGTTAAATCTTCTTTAGAAAAAATTAAGAACGAGGAATGCAGAGTTAAAGTCGTTCACAGCGGTGTAGGTGCGATTTCCGAATCGGATGTGGATCTTGCAAACGTTACCAATGCGATTATAATCGGCTTTAACGTACGTCCTTCCGCAAATGCGAAAGCAGCTGCCGAAAAAGAGGGTATAGATATAAGATTGTATAATATAATTTATAACGCTATAGAAGATGTAGAAAATGCATTGAAGGGTATGCTTTCAGTAAAATATAAGGAAACCGTATTAGGTCATGCCGAAGTAAGAAATGTATTTAAAATTTCGAATGTGGGCACTATTGCGGGTTCTTATGTAACCGACGGTAAAATTTTGCGTCAGGCAAAGGTAAAAATTTACAGAGACAATGTGTTTATTTATGACGGTAAAATTTCTTCTTTGAAGCATTTAAAAGACGATGCCAAAGAAATTTCGGCAGGTTTTGAATGTGGCATAGGCATTGAAAATTATAACGACATAAAGATAGGCGACCTTTTAGAAGCTTACATTATGGAAACCGTATAATTTATTAATAAAAAACACTTTGACTCAATGTTTAACAAACTAAAGACAATTTGCGACGGGTCGCAGGATCCGTCCTTTTTTAAAATTATAAAATTATCGGGAGGTCAATATGGCAGAGCGCAGAAGAACGGATAAATTAAACAGCGAATTTAAAAAACTCATTTCAATGTCGCTTGCGGAATTGGATTTACTTTCGAATATAAGTATTTTAGACGTATCTGTTACCGAGGATTTAGACAGGGCAAAGGTCTTTGTCAGTATATTCGGAACAGATGATAAACAGAAAATGCTGGAAGTTTTAAAAAGTAAAAGTGGTGCAATTAGACATTTTTTGTCTACAAAAATGAGTATAAGAAAAATACCTCAATTATTTTTTGAAATTGATAATACAGAAGTTGTTTCAAGTAGAATCGATGCTTTGTTAAAGCAGATTTCACAAGAGAAGAAGGATAACGTTTAAATGAAAACATATGATTTTTCAAAAATTATTAACCAAATCAATAGTGCGGAAAAAATATCTTTATTCACTCATATAAGACCCGACGGAGATGCCGTCGGTTCAGTTCTTGCTTTGCGGCTTATTCTTTTAAAATTAGGTAAAAGCGTTTCCCTTTTTATAGACGATGTTCCCACTCCCGAATTTCTTATTTTAAAGGGTATTGAAAGTATAAATGCTTCTCTCCCCGAAAAAACCGATCTTGCGATTTCGGTTGATTGTGCCGAAATGGATCGTATGGGAAATTCTCAAAGTATATATAAATCCGCTAAAACAAAGATTAACATCGACCACCATAAAACCAATCCCCGTTATGCGGATTATAATTTAATAGACGCTGATGCGTCAGCCACGGCTGAAATTATTACGGCTTTGGCAGATGCATTAGATCCCGATATTTTAGACAAAGACATCGCAACCAATCTATATGTTGCTTTAATTACCGATTGCGGAAATTTCAGTTATTCCAACACTACAAAAAATACCTTTCTTTGTGCGGCAAGATTGATGGAAAAAGATATAGATCTTTCCTATCTTAACAGAATGTTTTTCAAAAACATGAAAAGAGAAAAATTCGAATTTTTAAAAAGAGCTTTAAATTCGATACGCTTTTATGCCGACGGAAAAGTAGCGCTTATTATTTATACCGTAAAAGACGTTGCCGAATGTAAAGCAACATCTTTTTCTAGCGACGGTCTTATAGATTACGCATTGAATGTTGAAGGAGTGGAAGTAGCAATTTCCATGAAAGAACATTCCGAAAATTGCTTTAAAATTTCTTTTCGTTCGAAGGAATATGCAAACGTGGCTCAGGCAGCATCGGTTTTCGGCGGCGGCGGTCATGCGGCAGCTGCCGGTTGTATGGTTAAAGGCCCTTTAGAAGAGGTTGCCGAAAGGGTGGTAAAAGCAGCTTGTGATCAATTAAAATTTTAGAGGGAATATGGGATTTTTTAATGTTTATAAGGAAAGAGGCGTATCCTCTTCAAAAATCGTAAGCAAAATTAAAAAAATCACTGGCGAAAAAAGAGTGGGCCATATGGGTACGCTGGATGTAGAAGCAGAAGGCGTATTGCCTGTAGCTTTCGGTAAAGCTGTAAGATTATTCGATTTTTTGTTGACCAAAGATAAAACATATAGGGTTTATTTTCAATTCGGTGCGGAAACCGATACTTTAGACTATGCCGGTAAAGTCATTTTTACTTCAAAATTCATTCCCGATTTCGAAACTTTTAAAGAAGTTTTATCGCAATTTACGGGGGAAATAGAGCAAATCCCCCCTAAATATTCGGCATTGAAAGTAAAAGGTAAATGCGGTTACGATATAATGCGTTCCGGCGGGGATTTTACTCCTAAGACTAGAAAGGTTAATATTTATTCTTTTCAAAATCCTGAAATTATTAACGAAAACACCTATGCTTTAACGGTAAACTGTTCTGCGGGTACATATATTAGAAGTTTGGTGAGAGATATTGCTCATAGCGTTAATTCTTATGCAACTTTATCCAAATTGGTTCGCACTAAATCGGGTTGTTTTGATATAGATAATGCCGCATTATGTTGTGAAATTGAGAAAAATCCTAAAAGTTTTATTATACCTACCGATTTTCCGCTTGCTAATATGCAAAAAGTAAATTTAACAGACGATGAGTTCAGACTGTTAAAAAACGGAGTAAAATTAAAAATAGGCAATGATTCGTTTGACAATGCCGCTGCTTATTATAACGGTGAAATTTTCGGGATAATTTCTAACGATTCTTCGGGAGTAACCGTTATTAAATCTTATTTATACGAGGGAAAAAATGCTTAAAATTTCCTTTAACGATATTTTTAAAAAACCTATTGTATTAGCACTCGGATTTTTCGACTGTGTGCATCAAGGACATAAAAAGGTAATTTCCGAAGCAATAGAACGTGCAAAAATTCATAATTCTCTTTCGGCTGTGTTTACTTTTTTAAATAATCCCGCAACCGTTTTGGGTAAAAACGATAGCGAGGTTATGACGTTTGCCGAAAGGGCGGAAATTTTTTTTGAATTAGGAGTCGACGTTTTAATTTATTCTTCTTTTGACGAACAATTTAAAAATTTAAGTAAAGCGCAATTTGTTTCGCTTTTAAGAAATAATTTTAATATTTCCGCCGTTGTTGCGGGTCCCGATTATAC
>CASEPJ010000098.1 GCA_949289715.1 uncultured Clostridia bacterium | reverse complement strand
TTTAATTACCTGTTGAGAAGCCGTTAACGAATTTAATATTTCCTGTTTATAAGCTTTTTCGCTTACATTTTGAATAAAATTTTTAACTACATTGAAATTTACATCCGCCTCAAGTAAAGCAAGACGTATTTCTCTCATTGCGGTTTTGATTTCTAATTCCGTCAATTTACCTTTATTGGTAAGTTTTTGAAAAGCGTGAGTCAATTTCTCGCTTAAACCTGAAAAAAGTCCCATATTAATCCTCCAAAGCTTCAGAAAGTTTAATTAATTTTTCTTTTACGTTTTCGTCTTTGGTAAATTCAATACACTCTTTTAACGTATTTTTAACTAAAAAAAATCTTTCGGCGGTTTTTAGTTTCGATTCTGCGGCTTCAAGAGATGTTTCCGCTTTTTTCAAAGCATCTTTAACCGCTTGTCTGGTTATGTTAAATATGCTTGCAATTTCGCCGAGTGAAGTATCCTGATTATAATAAAGATCTATTAATTTATTTTGTTTTTCCGTCAATAAATTACCATAAAAAGAATAAAGTTGAGATATTCTTACTTTTTTATCGAGTGTAACCAAAATCAATCCTCTAAATATTAAATAGCTGTAAAGCTAACATACTTTACAGCTATTATAACAAATCATTCATATGTTTGTCAATCGATTAAATCATATTTTTAATAAATTCTTCCGCATTGAATTCTTCGAGATCGTCTATGCCTTCGCCTAATCCCACATAATCTACGGGAACGCCGAGTTCCCCGCAAATAGCCAAAACGATGCCACCCTTTGCCGTTCCGTCCAATTTTGTTAAAACGATTCCGTCAATTCCTATAGCTTCGTCAAAGAATTTAACTTGAGAAATGGCGTTTTGCCCTGTAGTCGCATCGATAGTTATATATTTTCTATAATCGGCCTCGGGAAATTCTCTCTCCACCACTCTGGAAATTTTTTTCAATTCTTCCATTAGGTTCTTTTTATTGTGTAATCTACCGGCAGTATCGATTATCAAAACATCTGCTTTTTTGGCTTTTGCACTGTGAACGGCATCGTATACAACCGCTGCTGCATCTGCACCTTCCTCGTATTTAATAATACGCACGCCGGCACGTTCCGCCCAAACGGAAAGCTGATTGCTTGCTGCGGCTCTAAAAGTATCGGCTGCGGCAATAACGACATTTTTTTTGTCTTTTTTGAATTTTTGCGCAAGTTTTCCTATTGTTGTGGTTTTTCCGACTCCGTTTACGCCGGATAACATAATCACCGCAGGATAATTTAACGGAGCAGGTTCAAAATCGATTTTCGAAAGCATAATATTTCTGAGTTCCTTTTTTACTTCTTCCGAATCTTTTATTTTTTTCTCGGAAACTACGTCTTTTAATTCGTTAATTATTTCATCCGAAACCTGAATTCCAATATCGGCGGAAATTAAAATATCTTCTAATTCATCATAAAAAGAGTCATTAAAATTTTTTAATTTAAACAAACTGTCGAATGCCGATTTTAATGAATCTCTTGTCTTTTTTAAACCTTCTTTTATTTTTGAAAAAAATCCCATTATTTTGCTTCCTCACTGTATTCTTTCGCTTCGTTGAATTTTACGGAAACAGTACGAGAAACTCCTTTTTCCTGCATTGTTATACCGTAAAGGCTGTCAGCATATTCCATAGTAGGTTTACGGTGCGTTATTACTATAAACTGAGTTTTGTTTTTATATTTGTGTAAATATTTGGCAAAGCGGGTGGCATTCGCATCGTCTAAAGCTGCCTCTATTTCGTCTAGAATACAAAAAGGCATCGGCCTTAAAGTCAATATAGAAAACAGAATTGCGATTGCGGTTAAAGCTTTTTCTCCGCCGCTCAATAACATAATAGATTGTAATTTTTTACCCGGAGGCTCAGCTATTATGTTTATGCCGCATTCCAAAGGATCTCCTTCTTCCAATTCCATTCTTGCTCTACCACCGCCGAACAATTCTGTAAAAATAACAGAAAAATTTGCGTTAATGTGGTTGAATGCGGTTAAAAATTGATTGGTTATTTTTTCTCTTAATGCATCTATAACAGTTTGGATATCTTCTTTTGCTTTAACGACGTCGTTGCGTTGCAAAATTACATCGTCGTATCTTTCTTTTAATTCCGAAAATTGTTCTATAGCGGTTGCGTTTATATTACCCAAACTTTGAATGGATTTTCTTATTTTTTCCCCTTCTTTAAAACCATTAGAATAATCATAATTTTCATCTTTAAAAGGTAAAGCGGAATTATAATCCATTTCATATTCAAGTTCTATTTTTTCCTGCATCGTTTGCAGATTTTCATCTAACCTTGTAGATTTTACATTTTCATTATTAATTTTACTATAAACAATTTGAATGTCTTCGTTAATAATGTTTTTTTCGTTATTTATTGTGGAAAGTTCTTCTTGTGCCTCTCTTTTTGATTTTTCCAACGAAATAACTTGTTGTTTCAATTCTTCTATTTCTTGAGGAATGGGTTTGTTGTTGTTTGTATTCAAACGTTCGAGCAATAATTTATTTGCATTAATTTTTGAATCGAATTCTTTAATATTTGTATTTAAAAGTGCGATTTTACTTTCATTATTTTCAAATTGTTTATTAAAATCGATTATATTATTTTCTGCTACGTCTATTTTAATTTTCAATTCCGCAAGAGCTTCCTTTAAATTTGATATTTCCGAAAACAATTCGTTTCGGCGTTCCTTCAAATTTTCGCCCTCTTCCATCTTGCTTTGCATTGAACGGTTTGTTTCTGTGCTTGCATTACTTATTTGTTCTTGTTTTTTTAATGCTTCCGCAAATTCTTTATCTATTTGAGATAACGTGGAAGAATAATCTTCGATTTTTGAATTACAAACGGTAATTTGTTCCTGTAATGTATTTTTTATATTTTCACAATATTCGATTTTTTGGTTCAAAGTGGCAATTTCTATTTTATTATTATTAAAAAGTTCGTCGTTCTCTCTAATTAATTTTTCCAGCTCATCGAATTTGTTTGTAAAATTTTCTTTATTTTGCAAGAGATTTTTTAAATCGGATTTACATTCTTCTAAAGATGCAGTAAGTTTTTCGATGTTTTCGTCCAAACCTAATAGATGTTTATTGTCCTGTTTTTCACTTCCGCCGGTAATTGCACGTTGCGGCAATATAACATCTCCTTCCAAAGTACAAATTTTAAAAGCATAATTGTATTTTTTTGCTATTGCTATTGCATTATCGATGTTGTCGACAATATAGGTTCTTCCCAAAAAACTTTTAATTAAATTACTATATTTACTGTCGCATGTAACCAAATTGGAAGCTATATTGATTACTCCGTTCATATTGATGTTTTGATATTCGGGAGATAGTTCTTTCGGTTCGATGGCGTTTAAAGGCAAGAAAGTTATTCTGCCGTATTTTTTTGATTTTAAATATTTAATCAAATAGGATATATCGTCTTCGTTTTTGCAGACGATATTCTGCAAGGTTGCCCCTAATGCGGCTTCGATTGCGGTATTATATTTTTCTTCCGTTTTTATCAAGCGAGCAAATAAACCGTCTGCTTTTTTTGCTAAGGAAGCATCGATTTTCATATCGTTTAATAGCAACTGAACGGGTCTGTATAAATTCGTATTATCGTTTTTATACTGTATTAAAGTTGATAAATTGTTTTTTAATACAATGGCTTTTTCTTTTATTTCGTTAATCGAATCTTCATTTAAGTTATTTAAATTTTTTAATTCTATTGCTGATTTTTTATAATTTTCGAGTTTTTTTATGTAATTATCTTTTTCTTTATATAATTCTGTTCTTTTTTCGTAATAGGAAGATAGCTCCTCGTTGTTTAATGCAAATTGCCCATTTAAAGCAACTACTTCGCTTTGCATAGTATTAATATTGTCTATTAAAGTGGCTTTTTGAGTATCTAATTTGGTTGCATTGGATTTTATTTCACTCAATTCTTCCAAGGCATTATATATACTTGACTGATTTGTTTTAACGTCGTTTTCTTCTTCGGATAATTTTTCTACCAATTTAAAAAATTCATCCGAAACTTTTTCCAAAGTTTCACCGGTTGAAAAATTCTCC
>CASEPJ010000097.1 GCA_949289715.1 uncultured Clostridia bacterium | reverse complement strand
TAAATTTATATGAAGTTAATAAATTTATATGAAGTTAATAAATTTATATGAAGTTAAAAAATTTTACTTGTAATTTTTAAGTTATAGGTTTATTCTTTAACCAATATAAAAATAAAAAATCGATATTCAAATTTAAAAAGGTGCCCTATAAGCACCCTTTTTAATTTAATATATAATAAACTTTTAATTTCTAATATTGATATGACTCAAATTTAGATAAATCGATAATTATATAATAAATTTTTGACAAAGAAATTTATTAATCTAAATTAATATATGATATACCCAATACGTCGGCTCCGCAATGCGCCCCTATAACAGGACCGACGAATTGTTTTGTTACCGTTGCGTCCGGCAATTTTTCTTTAATTTGTTCGATTAATGTGTCCGCATCATTTTCACAATCGGCATGGGTTACCATTATTCTGTATGAAGTATCCGTATTTTGCGTTGCATAGTCCGCCAGCATTTTTATTGCCATTTTTCTTCCCTTTGCCTTTGCCAAAGGCTCTACTTTTCCGCTTGTCATAGGAATGTGAAGTAAAGGTTTAATATTAAAAAGCGTTCCGAAAGTTGCGGCGGTAGAGGATATTCTCCCTCCTCTTTTTAAGTGTTTTAAATCTTCTACTACAAATACTGTTCTGACTTTAGGGGTAAAAGATTTCAAAAATTCGATTATTTCTTCATCGGATGCGCCTTTTTGTTTCATAAGCGCTGCATAATAAATTTGCATTCCCGAACCTATCGATATTGAGCGTGTGTCGTATACGGTGATTTTTCTTTCGGGATATTTCTCTTTTAAGCAAGCTATAGCTTGATTCATATATTCAAACGTATTGCTCATTGCAGAGGAAAATGATATATAAAGAATATCCTCTCCCGATTGTAAAACGGGTTCGAAATAATCTATATAATCGTTGGCATTTAATGCCGCTGTCGTGGGCAATGCTCCCTTTCTTACCTCATTGAAAAATGCTTTGTAATCGGTTGTTTTACCCAAATCGAAATAATATTCCTTATCAAGCAACGTATATGGCATAAGAATGCATTTTATGTTTAATTCTTCCGCCTCCTGATAAGTAATTTCGCAATCGCTGTCGCAAAACAATATACTCATAATTCACTCCCTTCTTATTCATTAGTTTTATTATATGAAAAAAAATAATAGTTATAATATAATAATTCCTTTTCGATTTTATTATATACGATAAAAAATAAAATTGCAACAAAAACGACAGCTTTTAAAATTTTCGTAGAATTTACATAAAGTCCAACAATTTTAGATGTATAGTAATATATTTTGTGCAAATAAAGAATTTACATTTTTATTTAAATATGGTAAAATATTTTAAATACAGGTATAAATATGGCATCCGTTTTAACATTAAACAGAGATATTGCAAGCGGTCTCGAAAAAATATATATTGTTTGGGGAAACGACGGCTTTCTTATAAAATATGCCGTAAATACCGTTAAATCCGAATCGGTTGAAAATGAAGAATGGGATTTAACGGTATTTGACGGAGGAGAAATTTCTATTAGCGAGGTTATAGCTAATTGCAGCTATCCTTCGATGACGGGGAAAATAAAAACCGTTATATGTTACTACCCGGAAATTAAAACGGTAAGCAGGGAAGGAGAGATTTTTAAAGAATATTTAAAAAATCCCAATCCGGATGTGGTTTTAATTTTGGTGATGCAAAAATTACCCGAAAATTTCATCAGTATGGAAAAATACGCTCATATTGTAGAATGCAACCATTTGGACAAAATTACCATAGCGGAAAAATTTATACCGTTATTTAAAGATAAATTCGGTTGCCGCATCGACTCTAAAGGCGCTTCGCTTTTAGCCGACAGATGTTTAAATAATCTCGGGAGAATAGAAAAAGAATATGAAAAACTTTCCGCTTTTAAAAACTATAAGGACAATATAACTTTAGATGATGTCGAAATTTTCGTTTCTCCTTCTATGGAGGATAAAGTTTTTGCCATAGCGGAAAATCTTGCAACGGGTAAATATGCAAAAGCATTCGAAATTACCGAAGGACTTATAAAAATTTACAACGAGAAACCCTATTTTGTAATGGCAGCCGTAACTTCTCAATATAAAAGAATGCTTCATATAGCTTTAAACGCAGAAAAAAGCGATTTCGAGCTGGCAAAAATTCTTAGTGTAAAGGAATTTGCAGTTAAAAAGAGCAGAAGTTTGTCGGCTAAATATACACAGAAAAAATTAAAAAGCATTTTCGACCGTCTCACCCAAGCCGAATACGAATTTAAAAGCGGGCAGTCGGGAGAATTGAATGCAC
>CASEPJ010000096.1 GCA_949289715.1 uncultured Clostridia bacterium | reverse complement strand
TTAAAATTTTAATGAAAGGGGAATTTTTAATAATTTATTAAAAAATATGAGAATCCATTATTATTTTAATTAATAAATAAAGACTTATGGCAATTTTAAGTTGACATATTGGCAAAGTTTAATTATAATGTTAAGGCAGAAAAAAAGAATAAAAGGAGCACTATATAATGAAAAGGACATATCAACCTAAAAAAAGACAGAGAAGCAAGGTGCACGGCTTCAGAAAAAGAATGGCTTCTAAAAGTGGAAGAAACGTAATTGCCAGAAGAAGAAGAAAAGGCAGAAAAAATTTAACAGCTTAATAAAAAAAGATTTTTAATGCAGAAGCAATTTAGGTTAAGAAAAAATAAAGAATATAATTATATATATAAAAAGGGAATTTCGACTGCCTGTAAACTTTTAATAATTATTTATGTTCCCAACAGAACGGGAAAATTGAAAGTGGGTTTTTCGGTAAGTAAAAAAATAGGAAAAAGCGTAACAAGAAACCGAATAAGACGATTGTTGAAAGAAGGAATGAGAAGCATTATACAATCGGTAAATCCCGGTTATAATTATATTATAATTGCAAGAAATGCGATTATAGACAAATCTTTAACGGAAATTACACAGTCTTTAATATACGTATTAAAAAGAGAAAAATTACTGAATATGTAATTTTGCATAAAATACGCCTAATAGCGTATTTTTTGTGATTTATACGATTATTATAAAATATGAAAAAAATATGTATTCTGCTTATAAAATTTTATCAAAAATATATTTCGCCTCTTCACAGAAGATGCTGCATTTATAATCCTACGTGTTCACAGTACACTATAGAAGCAATTAGAAAACACGGAGCACTAAAAGGTTGTTTTTTGGGATTTAAAAGAATACTTAGATGTAATCCTTTTTTTAAAGGAGGAAACGATCCCGTACCCGAAAATCTAAAAGGAGACGTTAAATGGCTTTTATAAGTTCATATATTTTGGAAGTTGAAGTTCCTACCCATTTCGTTGCTAAAATATTACTTTGGTTAGGTTCATTCATTTCAAATTACGGTTGGGTAATTGTAATTTTTACTTTAATGCTTAAACTTTTATTGCTGGCACCCGACATAATTCAAAAAGTAAAATCGAAAAAACAGCAAATAAAATTAATGGCACTAAAACCGGCATTGGAAAAACTCGAACGCCAATACGGCAGAGATAAACAATTATTAATGGCAAAACAACAGGAATTATATAAAAAAGCGGGTTATAATCCTGCCGCCGGTTGTTTATTTATGTTATTGCCTTTAATTGTGGTAATTATAGCGTTTACCGGTTTCAACGCTGTTGTGGCTTATAAAACCGAATTATCTTATGTTAATGTAAGAACGGCATATTATAGTGATTTTTCTGAGGAAACAAACGATAATATAATTAATTATCAATCGATAAAAGCGGAATTTTCTGAAGATGTTTATAATCTTATTAAAACCGAGCTTCAAAAAGACGATTCGGACGAAACCAAATTAGCATCGTTAAAAGGGTTGTCCGTTGAAGAAACGGCGTTGGAAGCAAAAGCGGATTTTGCCTCATTTAAAGAAAAATTTGCCGAAAATTATATAAACGGTACCGAATTTCAGCAGATTGCGCAGCAAAAATACGATGAGGTATATAATGAAGCGATAAGTTCGGGAAAAACCGAAGAAGAAGCCGTTACGATAGCAACAGAAGCAAAAACTTCTTATACCAACGAAATAAAACAGCAGGTTAAAAACGAAATCGACGCAGTTATATTGCAGGCAAGAAAGAATGTGGCGTTAAAAACATTCGAAAACAACAATTCAAAATTTTTATGGATTCATAATATTTGGGTTAGCGATACTCATTCTGCCGTGGTTATGACGGCGGAAAAATATAATTCCACCATGTCCAACGCAAAAAGACCCACCGTTGACGTAAACGAATATAATACCGTTATGGCAGGGGTTAAAGAAGCCAATCTCGGCTATAAAATAATAGGTAAAACCGGTTGGAACGGATTATATATTTTGGTAATTTTGGCATTTCTCGTATCGTTCGGGGCGCAAAAATTAATTCAGCTTACGTCGGCACAAGCACCTACGGAAATGCCTTCGATGAAAGTAATGTCTATAATTTTACCGTTGATAAGTGCGGTATTCGTATTTTTTTACAGCTCGGCATTCGGTTTATATATGGTTATAAATTCTCTGTTTACTTCGGTTTCCACTATTATCATTAATTTTATATTAAATAAAAAATATAATGTTGAAACTACCATACTTTCAGGAACCCCTGAAATAGAAGATAAGAAAATTTCCAACAGACCGGCAATAAAAAAATAAGGCAAATAATGTTACAGTAAAATAATATGTTTCGAAATTATACGGAACATAAGCAAAAGGCTTAAAGGAGCAAATATATGAAAACTATAGAAGCAACGGGAAAAACCGTTGACGTAGCCATAGCAAACGGATTGGAAGAGCTGGGCTTAAGCAAAACGGATATCGATAAAGTGGAAATCAAAACTTTATCGCAAGGGGGGCTTTTTAAAAAAGCAAAAGTAGAAATAAGTTATAATGAGCCGTTTTCGGTGGCAGGCAAAGAATTTTTGGAAAAAACCCTTAAACTTATGGAATTTGATTTTGAAGTAAAAGCCAGCGAGGATAAAAATACGGTAAAATTTGAACTTGTGGGAGAAAAGGGAGGAAACGTTATAGGTTACAGAGGTGAAGTTTTAGACTCTCTGCAATATTTAGTAACTTCCATAGATGCATACAGAAACTGTAAAAAACGTGTGGTTATAGACTGTGAAAATTACAGAGAAAAACGTGCGGAAACGTTAAAAAAACTTGCCTTAAGACTTGCCGCAAAAGCGGTTGCTTCAAAAAGGCGTATCGAACTTGAACCGATGAATTCTTATGAAAGGAGAATTTTACATTCCGTTTTAAGTGACAGCGAAGACGTAAAAACCGAATCTGTCGGTAAAGAACCAAGAAGAGCGGTAGTTATTATTCCTAATAACGAAAAACCGTTTAAATCAAAATCGGGTAAAACAACGTCGAAAAAAGCCGATTACAATAAAGATAAATCCAATAAAAAAAGGGACGGAAAAAAGAATTTCGACAAAGATAAAAAGAGCGAAAACATAAAAACCGAAACAAAAAAGGAGCCGATTGTTCCCTCTGCCGCAAGTTTATATAACAATGTAAGAAGTTTCGGATATTCGAATAAAAGAATACCTACGCTAAAAGCCAAAGACTACGAAGACAGCAGCGAAGAATAATTAAAAAAACAGAAAACATATTAAAATCGGAAAAATATACTAGCGGCAAAAGCCGCCGGTTTCTGGCAATTACCCGCAATATTGCGGGTTTTGTCGTATAAAGAAAAAATTTAGAAATTATAAACATATATAAGTTTTATAACGGTCTAATTTAAACAAGCAGAGTATCATTAAAAAACGGTAATTTATTATATTTATAATGGTAATTTATTATTTATAATAAAATTAATTCGGTAAAGTAAATAAAATTTTTAAAAATTTACCCTTTTATTATATACACGGGAGGTAAAAATGTCTGTCATAGCGGCGGTTTCCACCCCATGGGGCAACGGAGGTATATCCGTTATAAGAATATCGGGCGACGGTGCGGCAAAAATAGCGGAAAAGATAGTTACGGTAAAGAACAATTTAAAAGTTTCTGAGTTTGAAGCAAATAAAATGTACTTATGCAATGTCGAAGCTAATTTATTTTCCGACAGGGTTCTTTGCGTGAAATTCGATGCGCCGAAATCGTATACGGGAGAAGAGGTTGTGGAAATACAGTCCCACGGAGGAACACAAATTGCAAAAGGAATTTTAAAAAAACTTTTCGATTGCGGAGCGGTGCCGGCAAAGCCGGGAGAGTTCACCATGCGGGCATTTTTAAACGGAAAAATAGATTTAGCCAATGCCGAAGGAATAATAAAAATGATAAACGCCAGAAGCGAAGCGGAGGTAAATGCTGGATACCGTTTATTAAAAAACGAACTTTCCAAAGAGACGATGAAACTGCAAAATCAATTGACCGATATTATAGCGCATGCGGAAACCATTATGGATTATCCCGAAGAAGATATTGAAGAATTGGAGCTTTTAGACGAAGAAATTAGCGAAACGGCAAAAAAGCTTTTAAAACTTGCGGAAAGTTCAAAAACGGGTAAAATAATAAACGAGGGAATCAGTGCCGTGCTTTGCGGCAGACCGAATACGGGTAAATCTTCCCTATTAAATAAACTTTTAAATACAGATAGGGCAATTGTTACCGAAATAGCCGGCACAACAAGAGATATTTTGGAGGAATCATTTACCGTTAACGGAATAAGAATAAATTTGACGGATACCGCAGGCTTGAGAGATACCGAAGACGCCGTGGAAAAAATCGGAGTGGAAAGAGCAAAAAGTGCTGTCGATAATGCAGATTTGATATTGTTTTTGTTGGATGCGCAAGAAGGTTTTACCAAAGAGGATGCGGAAATTTTTAATAAGGTAAAGAGCAAACCTTTATTTGTAATAATTAATAAGACCGATAAGAAAAAAGCTGAAGTTTTCGAAGAAGTGAAAAACGAAAAGGTGTTTTTCATATCCGCCCTAACGGGGGAAGGCGTTGCAGAATTAAAACAGGAGATATATGATTATTTCGTAGGTTCCGGTCTTTCGGGCGGAGAAATAATATTGACAGAAGAAAGGCATGTTAACGCAGTTAAAAGAGCGGCAAAATTTTTAACCGATGCGGTGGAAGATTCTAATGCGCCGTTAGATTGTAAAACAGTCGATATAAAAAGCGCATGGGAAGCGTTGGGAGAAATTACGGGAGTTACCGCTACAGAAGAAATAGTGGATAGAATTTTCGAAAAATTCTGCTTAGGAAAATAGATCTGCTTGGGAAAATTAAATTGTATAAAAATCAAATAATCAAACCCGGATAAAATCAAACACAATTAATTTAAGGAAAGTATTTAAATAAATTTATATAAAAAAGTTTATAAAAATTTATTAATACTATTATAAAAGTTAAAAAATAAACGAAATTAAAAATTTTTTAAAAAATTTAAGAAGTGCTAAATAAAAATATAAAAATTTCAAAACAGTTAAATTTATAGAAAAAAATTATTGATTGTTTCATAATTATCGAAAGAGGAAATATATGTTTAAATACGATGCTGTAGTGGTAGGGTCCGGGCATGCCGGATGCGAAGCAGCACTTGCTTTGGCCCGTTTGGGAAATTCCACTCTATTATTAACACTCAATTTGGATTCGATTGCGTTTATGGCGTGTAATCCGTCTATAGGCGGAACGGCAAAAGGGCATTTAGTTAGGGAAATAGACGCATTAGGCGGCGAAATGGGTTTAAATGCCGACGAAACGCTATTGCAAATAAAAATGTTGAATATAGGTAAGGGGCCGGCAGTACATTCTCTTAGGGCGCAGTCGGACAAAAACGAGTACCATCAACGTATGAAGCGTGTTTTGGAAAATACGCCGAATTTAACCATATTACAGGGCGAAGCTGTGGAAATATTAACGCAAAACGGCAAACTTTCGGGCATTAAAACGGCAATGGGAGATGAAATTTTCTGCAGGGCTTGCGTATTTGCAACCGGAGTTTATCTCGATTCCCGTATTATAATAGGGGAATATACCAAGCAAAGTGGTCCGGCAGGTTTTCAAAACGCACACGGCTTGACGAATGCATTAATAGATTTAGGTTTGGAAATTAGACGTTTTAAGACGGGTACGCCCCCGAGAATAGACAAAAGAACGGTCGATTTCAATCTTCTCGAGCCGCAATACGGCGATGACGGCTGCACTCCTTTTTCTTTTATGACCGATTTTATAGACGTTGTGCAAATGCCTTGTTATATAACATACACAAATAAAAAAACACACGAAATTATTAGAAATAATATACACCGTTCCCCGTTGTTCGGCGGTGTTATCAAGGGAGTAGGTCCGAGATATTGCCCTTCCATAGAAGATAAGGTAATGCGTTTTTCCGACAAGGAAAGGCACCAACTGTTTTTAGAGCCGGAGGGCAGATACTCGGGAGAAATTTATGTTCAGGGATTGTCCTCCTCCTTACCCATAGAAGTTCAAAGAGAAATTTTAAATTCGATAGAAGGTCTCAAGCACGCTTCCATTATGCGTTATGCTTATGCCATAGAATACGATTGTATCAATCCTTTGGAATTAACGCCTTCATTGCAGGCAAAAAAAATAGAAGGAGCTTTTTTTGCAGGTCAAATTAACGGTAGCAGTGGTTACGAAGAAGCCGCAGCACAGGGAATAATTGCCGGAATTAACGCATCTAATTATTTAAACAACAAAGAACCGTTAATATTGAAAAGAAATGAGGCATATATAGGTGTGTTAATTGACGATTTAGTTACAAAAGGCACAAACGAACCTTATCGTATGATGACCGCTCGTGCAGAATACCGTTTGAGATTAAGACAGGATAATGCCGATTGGAGATTGACCGAAACAGGCAGAAAAGCAGGTTTGGTAAGTGATGCCAGATACGAACGATATTTGAAAAAAGAAGAACATCTCGAAGAAATAAAGAAAAAAATTCTAAAAAACGCCCCAATGACGGAAGGATTAAAAGAATTGTTTGCAAAACGAGGCGAAAACGTTCCGTTAAACGGAATTACTTTTAAAGAATTATTAAAAAGAACGGATTTGACTTTTAACGACATTAATGCCTTGTTTGACGATTTTACGATATATAAAAAGGATGAGCTAGAGGCGATTCAGGTTTTGACCAAATACGAGGGCTATATAGATAAACAAAACGCATTGATAGCGCAAGCCGCAAAATTAGAAGAAAAAAAATTGCCGGAAAACATTGTTTACAACGATATTTCCGGGTTGAGGTTAGAAGCTCGCCAGAAATTGGATAAAGTCAAACCCTTAACCATCGGGCAGGCATCGAGAATAAGCGGTGTTTCTCCTGCAGATATTGCGGTATTAATTGTTTATTTGCAAACCATAAATAAAAATTGTAATTAAAAAAGCTGTTTTTTTGGTTTTTAACGGGCGTCGGAAATTAATATGTAATATTGTAAAAAAAATTTATAATCATATTAGTTATATATTGAAAAAACGGAGTATTTATATTTTCTTAATATATCAATATAATAATTTATAAATCATTACAAATTAGTAAAAATTAATAAAAAAAGATTATAAAATTTAACAAAGCAATTACAAAAGATAAATACTGTCTTATAACTTGAGAAATAAGGGAAATATTAAATTAAAAAAATTTTTTTATAATTAGCGGCATATCAATTTAATGCCGCTAATTTAAAGTCTTAAAGCAAATAATTTAAATTTTATAATTAAAAAATTAAAAAACAACAGCGAAATTTAATAAAATTGGTAAGAATTGAATTAGCAAGTCGTTTAAAACAAGCTGTAAAATATAACAGAAATACTTTAAACGGGAAAATTTACAAAATATAGTAAAAATGTAAAATATAATTTTTGCTATTGACAACATAATGCACTGCTGATATAATTAATATATATTAAAACCTATGGAGGGAATTATGAAAAAAACAATTAGAATTTTAATTGCAATGTTACTTGCCGTAACATTACTTTTCACTTTTGCGGGGTGTACTAACTCTTCCCCTAAAGCGGTGGTAAAAGCCTGCATCGGGGCGATGAACAAGGGTAACGTCGACAAAATGCTTAAATGTTTTTACTTTAGTTCGGAAACCGAAAAAGGTATAGCAAAAGATACTTTAAGTGTATTGTTTAGCGATGACGATGATAGCGAAAGTAAAGTGACAATTAAAATAAGCGAATTAAAAGTAACCGAAAAAACCGATGAATCTGCAACGGTAGAAGGTAAATTAAAAAGCACATATACGGATAAAGACGGAAACGAACAATCTTCAGAATCGACTACAGTTTTTAAATGCGTAAAGAAAGACGGTAAGTGGTATTTAACTTATAATCCCATAGATTGGATTTAATAAAATAATTTTAAAAAAAATAGCATAACATAACGTTATGCTATTTTTTATTAAAAATGTATTTACACAATTTTAAAACCACGACAATAAAATTAATTAAATCGTCAATAAAATTATAAATTTCAATTAAAATTTTATCTTTTAAGTTTTAAATATCGGAATTATTAAATAATTCAATAAAAAATATAACCTTTTTATAATTAAAAGGTTATATTAAACATTAAAGGTTATGTTAATTTAATTAAATATATAAATTTTAATTAATATATAAAATTTAATAATAAATAATTTAATAATTTTTATTGATTTATAATCATTGGCAATAATAAATTTATATCTCCCGCACCCATTATAACAATGCAGTCGTAATTGGTTGCAACCGATTTTATTTTTAAAGATAATTCGTCAAATCCGGAAATTATTTCGGTAGGGGTACCGTTTAACGTAATTTCGGTTGCAAAAAAATTCAAATCCGCTTCTCCCTTTTCTCTTGCTCCGTAAACGTCGGTTAAAATTAAACGGTCGGCGTTTACAAAACAAGTTTTAAAACCGTCTCTATAGGCGGCAAGGCGGGAGTATGTATGTGGCTGAAAAGTCAATAATATTTTTTTAAAACCTGCATTTTTCAGAGCGGACAGGGAAGCTTTTATTTCGTTGGGATGGTGTGCATAATCGGAAATAACGGGAATTTTTTCAAAATAACCTGCCTTTTCCAACCGTCTTTTAATGCCTTTGAAATCGTTAATTCCGATTTTAATGTTTTTAAAATCTATTCCGCAAACTCTTGCTGCGGCAATCGAAGCCAATGCGTTTGCAACATTATGCCGTCCGAACAAATTAATGTTAAAAATGCCGGCGTCGCCGCCGTATTCATAAACTTTAAAAGTTATTTCGCTTTTGTTTATAGAAATAATTTCTCCCCTGTAATCGCAGGATTTTTCAAAGCCGAAAGTAACCGCTTTTTTTATACGGGGCAATATTATTTTGCAGTTTTCGTCTTCACCGTTTATTATAACTGTATCGTCGGTATTTCGGGCGAAAGAGCAAAAGGCCTCTCTTATTTCGTTATCGTTTTTGTAACAATCGGGATGGTCCTGTTCGGCATTTAAAATTAACGAATAATCGGGAAGCAGCTTTAAAAAATTCTTTTTATATTCACAGGCTTCGGTTATAAAAACTTTTTTTTCGGCATCTTTTTTTTGCTCAAACGGCAAAACGAGTTCTCCGCCTATATGTACTTCGGGGAAAAGACCCGCTTGAGCAAAGATACTGCCAAGCATTCCGGTAGCGGTAGATTTGCCGTGAGTTCCCGAAACGGCAATTTTCAACAGATATTCCTGCATTATATAATTTAAAAAAACGGTGCGTTCAATTAAATTTTTTTTAAGTTTTTTTGCAAGAAGAATTTCGGGATTATCACTTTCGATAGCACTTGTATATACTACCGTATCGTAATCTTTT
>CASEPJ010000095.1 GCA_949289715.1 uncultured Clostridia bacterium | reverse complement strand
TGGCATATAGAATGTTCAGCAATGGGAAAAAAATATTTAGGCAACACAATGGATATTCATACCGGAGGAGTTGATCATATTCCGATTCACCATGAAAACGAAATTGCACAGTCGGAAGCATTAAACAATGCTCCGCCTGCTCATTTTTTCATGCACGGCGAATTTATGCTCGTCAACAACGGAAAAATGAGTAAATCTTTAAAAAATACCTATACCCTCTCTCAACTCGCACAAAAAGGATATTCCGCTTTGGATTTCAGGTATTTCTGCCTCAATGCCCACTACAGAAAAAAACTCAATTTCACTTTTGAAGGAATGGACGCAGCAAAAACTGCATATGAAAAACTTAAATCCCTATTATATATGCATAAAATCTCCGATAAATTCACACCTCAAAATATTGTCGATAAATATATTGAAGATTTCAATAACGCAATAAATAACGATCTTAACATTCCGTTGGCATTAGGAGTTTTGTGGTCTGCGGTTAAGGAAGAAAAAAGTAAAGATATTTATAATTTTGCTTTACTTACCGATAAAATTTTCGGTTTGAATTTAGATAAAATAACAGACGAAAACACTTTAAAAGAACAAATTTCTAAGGACCAAATTCCCGAAGAAATCCATATATTAATGGAAAAACGCAACCTCGCCCGCAAAGAAAAAGATTATCAGCTTGCGGATAAATATCGTAATGAAATCGAAGAAAAAGGCTACATCTTAAAAGATACGAAAGAAGGTACAATAGCCGTAAAAAAATAAATTCCAATTTATAAATTAATTTACATCTATTAGCGTTTATTTAATATTTAGGTGCAATATTGCACTTTAAAATTATCAAACAACCTTATCTTGTACTTTTAATAAATAAAATACCGCAAACATTATAAAACATTTGTTTTAATATGAAAAAATAAAATTTACTTTATCAATTATGGTTTATACCGTAAATAAGGATAACTATGGAAGAAATAATAAAACTTACCGACGTAAATTTCGGTTACGGAAGCAATACGGCAGGAGGTCAGCCGATACCGGCTTTAAAAAATATAAATCTTTCCTTTTACAAAGGAGAATTCGTTGCTCTTTTGGGGCATAACGGCAGCGGAAAATCCACTCTTGCAAAATTACTTAACGGACTTATTACCCCCACTTCGGGCAATGTCGAAGTTTTCGGGTTAAACACCTCGGTAGAAAAAAATTTATTCGACATAAGAAAAAACGTAGGGGTCGTATTTCAAAATCCCGACAATCAAATGGTTGCCTCCATTATCGAGGACGACATAGCTTTCGGCCCGGAAAATATCGGAATACCTAGGCAGGAAATAATAGAACGTGTGGATTGGGCTCTGCGTTCCGTAGGAATGGCTGAGCATAAAAAAGGAACACCTCACAACCTGTCCGGAGGTCAAAAACAGCGTATAGCTATAGCCGGAATACTTGCCATTAAACCAAAAGTCATAGTTTTGGACGAAGCAACAGCCATGCTCGACCCCAAAGGCAGACAAGAAGTTATAGACGTAATAACAAAACTCAATAAAATCGAAAATATAACCGTAATATTAATTACGCATTTTATGTCAGAAGCTTTAAATGCCGACAGAATAGTTTTGTTAAACGACGGAGAAATTTATAAATCCGGCACACCGTCGGAAATTTTTTCTTTGGATGACGAACTTGAAAAAATAGGCTTGGAACTTCCTCTTGCCGTAAGGCTGAAAAAACAACTGCAAAAATACGGCATCGATTTGCCGAACGTACTAACTAACGAACAATTAACGGAGGCGTTATGTCAATTGTTGTAGAAAATCTCAATTATATATATATGCCGAAGACGCCTTACGAAAAGCACGCAATAAAAAATATTTCTTTCGAGATAAAAACGGGCGAATTTTTCGGTATAATCGGACATACCGGCAGCGGAAAGTCAACTCTTGCGCAACATTTCAACGCTTTGATAAAACCTACTTCCGGTAAAATCATAATCGACGGAATGGATATTACCGCAAAAAAAGCCGATTTAAAATTATTGAGAAATAAAGTAGGCATGGTATTTCAATATCCTGAAAATCAGCTTTTCGAAGAAACCTTAGAAAAAGACGTTGCATACGGACCTAAAAATCTTCAGTTTTCCCCCGAAAAAATTAAAGCCGTTGTAGAACGCTCCCTTAACCTTGTAGGTTTACCCTATGAAGAATTTAAAAACCGTTCGCCCTTCGACCTTTCGGGCGGTCAGAAAAGACGTGCCGCAATAGCAGGAGTTATAGCTATGGAACCCGAAATTTTAATTTTGGACGAACCTACCGCAGGACTCGATCCGTCGGGGAAAAGAGAAATTATGGAATTGGTCCTCTCTTTAAAATCCGAATGTACTCCTACAATAATTATGATAAGCCACGATATGGAAGAAATAGCACGCTATGCAGACAGAGTTATGGTTTTAAACGACGGGGAAATAAAATTTATTCTTCCCCCCAGAGAATTATTCGCAAAAAAAGAAGAACTCAATTCTTTAGGTTTAGATGTTCCTCCTATAACGGAATTAGCTTACGCACTCGGTAAAAAGGGGTTTATTTTTCCCAAAACCGTTATTAACGACAATGAATTTATCAGTGCAATTCTTCCGCAGTTAAAAGGAGGTAAAAAATGAAAGATATTACCTTCGGTCAATACTATCCAGTCGATTCCATTATTCATAAATTGGACCCACGTCTGAAAATAATACTTTGCATAGCCTATGTGGTTTTAATATTTTTGGTAAAAAACTTCGAAGGGTTTGTTTTGATATTTCTATTTCTTGCCGGCGTAATCATTTTATCTAAAGTTGCATTGCGTTCCATATTAAATAGTCTTAAGGGGTTATTGTTTCTAATTCTTTTTACCTTTATATTAAATTTATTTTTCCATAACAGCGCAGAAGATACTCCCCTTCTATATTGGCAGCCATTTGCCGATGCCTCCTTTTTCATAAGCGGATTCTATGTTCTCATCACAAAAGAAGGACTGATATTTGCTATAAGAATGTTATTAAGACTTACCTTTCTTATGATAGGCACCTCTCTTCTGACATTGACAACCACACCGGTAGAACTTTCCGACGGAATAGAAAGTTTGCTTTCTCCCCTAAAAATATTTAAATTTTCACCCCATACTCTTGCTCTTATAATGTCAATAGCATTAAGTTTTATTCCCACGTTAATGAACGATACGGAAAGAATAATGAAAGCTCAAAAAGCAAGGGGCGCAAATCTCGATACTGGCAGTCTGTTAAAACGTGCAAAAGCGCTTATTCCCGTACTAATACCCCTTTTCGTTTCCGCTTTAACAAGAGCAAGCGAACTTACCGATGCAATGAACGCTCGTTGTTATAACGGCGATAAAGGCAGAACGAAAATGAAAGTTTTTAAACTAAAATTTAAAGATTTTGTAGCATTCTTTATTATGGTAGCAATATTTTTAATTATTTTGTTGTGGACAAATCATTTAACTCTTATAGTTTTTTAATAAACTGATAAATAATTAAAAAAACAGCCTTTTTAAAGTTAATTCAATTAAATCTTTAATTAATTATCGATAAATTAAATTAATCGAATATTTTATTAACGTAAATATTTAAAAACACATTAATTATCCGCTTTCGTTAAATTAAATTATATTACATTTTTTATCGATTTTTATTCCTATTATAGCTAATTACTTTATTGACGTTATTTTAGGCTTTATGTCCAAAATTTTAAATTCGTTTTCAATATTTAAATACATAGAATTTTAAAACTAAAACAAAAATTTAATTAAAAAACTCATCGCTTATAAAATAGATTATTTAAATAAACGAAAAATATTGAATAAAACAATTACAAATCAGGTTAATCAAATGAGAATTAAAATTACCGTTTCCTATAAAGGAACAAATTACTGCGGTTTTCAAATTCAGCAAAACGGCAATACTGTTCAGGAAGAACTCGAAAATGCAATATATAAAATTACCGGAGAAAAATCAACCGTTATACCATCCGGGCGAACCGACAGTGGTGTTCACGCTTTAGGTCAGGTCGCCCATTTTGACACGAATTCAAATATTCCTCCGGAAAAATTTACTTCGGCATTAAACGCATATTTACCAAAAGACATAAGAGTACAAAAAAGCGAACCGGCAAACGTTAATTTTCACGCAAGATATTCGGCAAAACGAAAAACATATTGTTATACTTATTACTTTGCCGAACAGGACAATCCTTTAATAAGCGAATTTTGCGAACGAGTAAACAAACCGTTAAATATAGAATTAATGAAAAAAGCCGCTCTTTATTTAAAAGGCACACATGATTTTGCGGGTTTTACAAACACCGGTAGTTTTGTAAACAACACCGTAAGAACTTTATATAATATAAAAATAAAAACAGAAAAAGAAGAAATAGAAAAAGTTAAAATATATATAAACGGCAACGGTTTTTTATATAATATGGTAAGAATCATAGCATCTACTTTAAAGGATGTGGGTTTAGGTAAAAAGCCTCCGCAAATAATAAAAAACATAATTCAAACAGGCAACAGAAATTTAGCTTCGCCTACAGCCCCGCCTAACGGATTATGTTTGCTTTTTGTTGAATATGACATTTAATTATTTGATTTTAACTTTTATATTTAAAAATAATAATTAAAATCGAACTTTTAAAAGTGTTTTTAATTAATTTATAGCCATAAAAAAAATTATCAATCTAAAAAAATTATCAATTTTAAAAAAATATTATCACTAAATTTTCT
>CASEPJ010000094.1 GCA_949289715.1 uncultured Clostridia bacterium | reverse complement strand
AATCCTATTAAAATAAAATTGGTATTATCATACATTTATTCAATAAACAAACTAAAATTTAATAAAAAAACTCGTTAATATAAAAAAAGAGTAATATGTATATAGGTAATTTTCAGAGAGTGAGGTCAAAGGCTGAAAACCGCACGGTTTACCTGCATATGAAGTGCGTTTTTAGAGAGGAGTGGTCAAAACACCGCTACGGAATTCTTCCGTTATAAGATAAAGAGCAAAGTTAATTCTTTGAAAAAAAGTGGAACCGCGGTTGCCCCGTCTTTTTGTCGGATCAATTGCGGTTTATTTTTATATTATTATTGAATTATATTTAATAATCTGCATTTAATAATTTTCCGCCTTTTTTCAAAACTTCTATACTACTGCCGCTATTTTATTAATTTACCCGTACAAAAAAAGATCCGACTAAAAAATGATTTAATAAATTAAATCTTTTAACTTATATAAAATGCGACATAAAAATATATAAAATATAATATTAAATGTGTTAAATTAAGTTTATTTACATCGTTAATCTATTTTTAAATTTATTTAAGTTAACCGATTTCAATAAATTTAAATAAAATAATATAATATTATATTTTTAATTTAGATTTATATTACCGCTTTATATTACCGCTAATAAATTGCTTATTTATTTAAATAATTTATTTCATTTGCGGCAAATATAAGATTAACTTTATTTAATTATATTAACCACTAAAAAAAATAATTAAAATTTAAAATAACTATAACCAATTATTTTCGAGGTAATACGAGGTAACATATGTTCGAAACATTTAAAAAAGATTTAAATGCTGCAATGGAAAGAGACCCCTCTGCAAAATCAAAATTGGAAGTCATTTTGACATTTTCCGGCTTTCATGCTTTGGTAAATCACAGATTTGCTCATTGGTTTTACAACAAAAAAATGGTTCTTATAGCAAAAGCATTAAGTCAAATTTCACGTTTTTTTACCGGAATAGAAATTCATCCTGCCGCAAAAATAGGTAAGGGAGTTTTTATAGATCACGGCATGGGCGTCGTAATAGGCGAAACCGCAGAAATAGGCGATAACGTGCTTATTTACCAAGGAGTTACTCTTGGTGGAACGGGCAAACAAACGGGAAAACGTCATCCGACAATAAAAAACAATGTGATGGTTTCTGCCGGAGCTAAAGTTTTAGGGAATATTACAATAGGCGAATATTCAAAAATCGGTGCGGGGAGCGTCGTTTTAAAAGACATACCTCCCCACTCTACCGTAGTGGGCGTTCCGGGCAAAATAGTAAAACAATTCGATAATAAGGTAAGCGATCTCGACCAAAAACTACCCGACCCCGTATTTTTCGAAATGCAAAAATTAAGGCACCGTTTAGATAATTTAGAAGCTCAATTAGAACAACAAACAGGTATAAATCAACACAAAGAATACAAGGAGAGCGAAAATGCTTAAATTATATAACACTTTAACCAGAAAAAAAGAAGAATTTAAACCCGCAAACGGGAATACGGTTACTATGTATTCCTGCGGACCGACCGTTTATAATTATGCCCATATAGGTAATTTAAGAACTTATATATTTTTGGATATATTAAGAAGAGTCTTAAAATACAACGGCTATAAAATAAAAGGCGTAATGAATATAACCGATGTAGGACATCTGCAATCGGATGCCGATGACGGTGAGGACAAAATGGTAAAAGCGGCTAACGAAACGGGTAAAACCCCGTGGGAAATCGCCGAATATTACACGGTCGACTTTTATAACAGCTTAAAAGCATTAAATATAGAAAAGCCGGAAATAATCGCAAAAGCTACAGAGCATATTCCCGAAATGATTGAATTTACCAAAGGATTGGTCGATAAAGGCTACGGATACGAAATTTCCGACGGTATTTATTTCGATATATCGAAGTTTCCCTCTTACGGAAAACTTTCCAGATGTAATCTCGACGAGCAAATTGCCGGTGCCAGAGTGGAAAAAAATACCGAAAAACATAATCCTCATGATTTT
>CASEPJ010000093.1 GCA_949289715.1 uncultured Clostridia bacterium | reverse complement strand
CATTACAGCTTGTCTTGCTACTCTGTAAAGATTCTTTTTAGAACCGAAATAACCTTTTGCGTTTGCTAATATTTTTCTGCGTTTTTTAACCGCATTTACAGCTCTTTTAATTCTCATTTCTATTACCTCCTAACCTATAATTAACCCAACATTCTTTTAATGGTTTTTTCCTGGGTTTTATCTACGTAAGTTCCCTGTCTTAAACCTCTTTTACGTTTGGGCTCTTTTTTTGTTAAGATATGGTTTTTGCCCATTTTTGCTCTTTTTATCTTACCGGATTTCGTAAGCATAAAACGTTTTTTTGCACCGCTATGACTTTTCATTTTTGGCATAATTATTATCCTCCTGCTTATGTGTTATTTCTTTTTTGCCGATAACATCATTATAATGTTACGCCCTTCGGTTTCAGGTTGCTTGTCGATATTAGCAAGTTCTTCCACCATATTATAAAATTTAAGCATTACCTCTTTTCCAGCTCCCTGTCTTGACATTTCTCTGCCTCTCATTCTTATTACCACTTTAACTTTATCTCCGTTTTTTAAGAATTTTTCGGCGGAACGTGCTTTAACTTCCATATCGTGCAAATCTATAGTCATTGAAAGCTGAATCTCTTTTAATGCTACTATTTTCTGATTTTTCTTTGCTTCTTTTTCTTTTTTTATTTGTTCGAATCTATATTTGCCGTAATCCATAATTTTACAGACCGGCGGCGTCGCCTGAGGCGAAATCAATACTAAATCCAAATCCAATTGAATGGCCTTTGCATTAGCATCCGCAAGAGACATAATTCCCAATTGCTCGCCATTCGGTGAAATTACTCTTAACTCAGATGCTTTTATCTGCTCGTTTATGAGTTGTTCTTTAATAACTTTATACCTCCAAATAAAAATACGGACAGCAAAAGCTATCCGTAAATTTAAATAAAATAATAATCACATTTAATAACCGTTTCGATAAATCTGGCGGTGAGAAAGGATAACTTCTGCTTACTTTGACGATTATAGCATAAAAAATCGTATTAGTCAACGATTTTTATGCAATTTTTTGAATTAAACGGTTAAATCTTTATCGTTATTTAATTTAACTACCATTTTTATGAAATCGTTTAATTTCATAGAACCCATATCGCCCGATTTTCTGCTTCTTATTGAAACGGTCTTTTCGGCTTTTTCTTTATCGCCTATTATAATCATAAAAGGTATTTTATCAAGCTGAGCTTCTCTGATTTTATAGCCGATTTTTTCTCCTCTTACGTCTGCTTGAGCTCTTATTCCTTTTGCGTTGAGTTTTTCGGTAATCTTCAATGCGTCTTTAGTTGTTCTGTCTGTCAATGCAAGAACTTTTACTTGAGTTGCAGACATCCATAAAGGTAAAGCTCCGGCATATTTTTCGATTAACATTGCCAAAGTTCTCTCATAGCAGCCTAAAGAACTTCTATGAATTACATAAGGATGTTTTTTTACTCCGTCGGCATCTATATAGTTCATATTCAATCTTTCGCCTAAAGCAAAATCCACTTGAACGGTAAACAACGTGTCTTCTTTACCGTAAACGTTCTTTGCCTGAACATCCAATTTAGGACCGTAAAAAGCAGCTTCTCCAATCGCTTCTACATATTTGATGCCTAAATGATTTAAAATATTGCGCATTAAATTTTCGGTATTTTCCCATGCTTGCGGATCGTCAATATATTTTTCTGTATTTGCCGGATCCCATCTTGAAAATCTATAAGTAACATCTTTATCTAAACCTATACATTTCATTACATAATAAATTAAATCCATAACCGAAGCGAATTCGCTTTCTATTTGCTCGGGAGTGCATACTATATGCCCTTCGGATAAGGTAAATTGCCTTACTCTGATTAATCCGTGCATTTCGCCGCTGTTTTCGTTTCTAAATAAAGTTGAGGTTTCGTTATATCTTATAGGCAAATCCTTATAGCTTTTTAATCCGTTATTATAAATAGTGAATTGGAAAGGACAAGTCATAGGACGCAATGCCAAAACTTCGTCATCTTTTTCCTCGTCGCCCAATACGAACATACCGTCTTTATAGTGATCCCAATGTCCGGACATTTTATATAAATCGCTTTTTGCCATATAAGGTGTTTTTGTCAACAAATATCCTCTGCGTTCTTCTTCGTCTTCTATAAAACGCTGCAAAATTTGAATAGTTTTTGCACCCTTAGGCATTAATAACGGCAAACCTTGCCCGACTTTTTCATCGGTCATAAAAAATCCCAATTCTCTGCCCAATTTGTTGTGATCTCTGCGTTTTGCATCTTCCAAAGCTTCAAGATATGCGTCAAGCTGAGATTTCTTCTCAAAGGATGTTCCGTAAATTCTTGTAAGCATTTTATTCTTTTCGCTGCCTCTCCAATATGCACCTGTTATCGAAGTCAATTTAACCACTTTTACTTTTCCGGTGGAAGGCAAATGAGGTCCCCTGCATAAATCTACATATTCCCCTTGCTTATAAAAGGAAATAACGCTGTCAGCCGGCAATTCCGAAATTATTTCGATTTTATAAGGTTCGTCTAAATCGTTCATTAAAGCTATGGCTTCGTTATAGGGAAGTTCAAATCTTTCAATAGGTAAATTTTCGTCGCAAATCTTTTTTATTTCTTTTTCAATCTTCTCAAAATCATCTTGTGAAATAGGCTGTAAAAAATCAAAATCGTAATAAAATCCGTTTTCAATGGCAGGTCCGATAGCTAATTTTACATCTTTATATAATCTTT
>CASEPJ010000092.1 GCA_949289715.1 uncultured Clostridia bacterium | reverse complement strand
CTTACTATATTATTGTCGGTAGCCTTTTCTTTTTGTTCCGAATTTTTTATTTCGGGGGCAGGTTTAATAATCTCTATTCTTATAGTAATACTCTTAATTGCCATAAATATTTGTTTCGATATTGTTTCCGTTGCTTCGGCAACTTGCGATACATCGGCATTTAATGCTATGGCTGCAAGAAAAATCAAAGGGGCAAAAGAAGCCATTGCTCTTTCCGAACATGCGGAAATTGTGCAAAATATCTGCGGCGATATAATAGGGGATATTTGCGGTATAGTTTCCGGTGCGGCGGGTGCCGTAATATCGTTTAAAATTGTGGAAAGTCTGACTTCTTTGGGTACAAATGTAAATTTATATATTTCAATTGGTGTTAGTGCATTAATAGCGGGGCTTACGGTAGGAGGTAAAGCTATTTGTAAAAGATTTGCTATGGATAATGCCAATTCCATAATTATAGCTTTGGGAAAATTTCTTAGTATTTTCAGAAAGAAAGAGAAAAAGGAAAAAGAATCGAAAAATAAATGATTTTATTATAAAATTTTATATGTAATTTTAATAAATTAAATATTAAAAATTAAATAATAATTATTGATTTTTTAAAATTGTAAAAAATAGTTTTTTTAACTTAATAATTATTATAATTGTGTTATTAGCTTAATTATATGTTTTAAAATAACGGTTTTAAGTGTTATTTGAAAAATTTGCTTTCAAATGAAATTGACTCTGCATCATTATAAATCTTTTAAAGTTAATAATTTTAAAAATTTAATATATTAAATCATTTTAGTAATAAATGGCTTAAAATATTATAATTATCTGAAATTAATAAAGCGTAAAAAATAAATAAAAAAATTTGTTAATAAAATATTATTAAGGCGGAAAAATATGAATTATTTGATAGGCGTAGATATAGGAACTTCGGGTACAAAAGCGGTATTGTTTGATGAATACGGTAAATCAATAGTTTCGCATACCGAAGAATATCCGCTCTATCAGCCTGAAAACGGCTGGGCGGAACAAGAACCCGAAGATTGGGCAAAGGCAACTTTGAATTGTCTGAAAAAAATTGTTGAGAAATCCAATGTCAACGTTAAAGACATTAAGGGTATAGGTCTGTCGGGGCAGATGCACGGTCTTGTAATGTTAGATAAAGACAACCGTCCTTTAAGAAAAAGCATTATATGGTGCGACCAGAGAACTCAAAGCGAATGCGATTACATAACGCAGACGGTTGGCAAAAAAAGACTGATGGAAATAACGGCCAATCCCGCATTGACCGGCTTTACCGCCTCAAAAATAATGTGGGTAAAAAAACACGAGCCGGAAATTTATAACAAATGCAAACATATTTTATTACCTAAAGATTATGTAAGATTTGTGCTTACCGGTGTATATGCCACAGAAGTTTCCGATGCTTCGGGTATGCAGCTATTGGATATTCCAAAAAGAAAGTGGAGCTTGGAAATGCTCGAAATTTTAGGTATAGACCCATCGTTATTGGCTAAGGTTTACGAAAGCTATGAAATTTCGGGTTATATTAACAAAGAAACATCTCTTTATACAGGTCTTGTTGAGGGTACTCCCGTTTGCGGCGGTGCAGGGGACCAAGCTGCGGCCGCTATAGGCAACGGTATTGTTAAAGAGGGGATAATCAGCGATACTCTGGGTACAAGCGGAGTAGTTTTTGCACATACCGACAAACCTTTGATAGATCCCATGGGCAGAGTTCATACTTTTTGTCATGCGGTTCCCGGAGCTTGGCACATTATGGGAGTAACACAGGCTGCGGGGCTGTCGCTTAGATGGTTCAGAGATAATTTTTGCGAAAAGGAATTATCGGAAAGTAAAAAGGAAGGCATCGACGTATATGATGTGATGATGAGAAATATAGAAAATCTGCCCGTAGGTTCGGGGAAATTAATATATCTTCCCTATCTGATGGGAGAAAGGACGCCTCATCTTTCCTCTGAGGCAAGGGGTGTTTTCTTCGGTCTTTCGGCAATTCACGATAAATATAATATGCTAAGAGCTGTGGTTGAGGGAATCACTTTCAGTCAAAGGGATTGTTACGAAATAATTAAAGCACAGAAAATTACGGCAAAAGAAATTCGTGCCGGCGGTGGAGGCAGCAGAAGCGTTGTTTGGAGAAAAATTCTCGCCGACTGTTTGGGTGCGAAAATCACTACTGTTAATTCAAGCGAAGGAGGAGCGTTGGGAGTTGCTGTTCTGGCAGGGGTAGGAACGGGTATTTATTCTTCGGTTGAGCAGGCGTGCGAATCTATTATAAAAGTAAAAACCGAAATACAGCCCGATATAAACGAATATAAAAAATATACCGAAATTTACGAAATTTATAAGAATTTGTATACTTCGCTCAAGAAAGATTATACCTTATTGAGTAATTTAAGAATATAAAAGACAAAAGATTATTAAAATACAATTGTTGATATTTTATAAATTTTAAATACGTTATTCATTATAATAGCATATTATATATAAATCGGATTTATATTTGATTTAATGAAATAAACGAATTTAAAAAATTATAATAAAGAATTAGTTAAATTTTTATTATTTATAAATATAATTATTTGTTTAAGTAAAAGATGAAATGAGATGAAATGATATAATTATAAGAGAAAGTAAAATAAAAATTAGCAAGCAAATAATTTGAATTGATTTTAATAAATAAACTGCTATTGTTCCTTAATTTTAAGGAAAGAAATATAATATCCAAATTTTTTAAATACATTAGCTGTTTATTTATTAAAAAGATTAAATAATTGAAAACATTTAAATAGACGTATTTAAAAGACGAGAAATTTTTGATTTTTAATAAATATAACATTACTTTAAATATTTAATATCAAAAAAATATATTAATTTTTATGTTTAATATAGCAAATAAATTAATTTATTTTCAAAAATTTAATATTTTTGTCTGTAAAATATTATCGGCATAATTAACGGTAATAAAATATAACTAAGGTTGCATATTAAAAGAAAAAATCTTTTTATTAAAATATTTTATGTTAAAATTAAAAATTAGTATAATTTTTACATATATTATAAGCCGTATATTATAAATGTTTTGAATAAATATGGATTAAACGACAAATTAAGTAAAATATTGAATATATAAAAAAAATTATATTTATAAAAAATATATTGCAAAAATTTTTTATTTATGTTAATATATAATACAGGACTTATTACCTTAACGGTTTTTATAAGCAATATTAAGGAGGTTTTAAAATAAAAATGTTTAAAAAAATCATATGCGCAGTTTTAGCTTTGGCTCTTTGTCTAAGTATTGTAGCCGGCTGTAAAAAAGATCCACCGCCATTAGTTAGTGGACCTTCGATTACCGATTTAAAATATTCGTCAGCTAGAAGTTTTGTTGAAGGAAGAGCTGCCGTTGCAAATGAAAACGGAGAATGGGGATTTATTGATACAGAAGGTAACGTAACAGCTGCTTTACAGAATTATAACGTTAAAGATTATTCCGAAGGATATGCGATTGTGCAGAAGAAAATAGGTGATAATATCTATAGCGGAATGATAGATAAAGACGGTAATTTCCTTACTTTCAAAGATGAATCGGGTCAGACATTAACCGGCGTAGAAGGTGCTGAGAATTATCCGTTTACCGAAATAAACAATTTTATGTATGGATATTCAGCTGTTAAATACAATAACACATGGAAAGTTATTGATACAACGGGTACCGTAATCCTTTCAAGCGTAGATTATAACGATAACACATATTCTTTCGATAATATCTATCCTTTTGAAAAATTCGGAGATAAAGTTGTTGCTAAAGCAAAAATCACAATGTCAAAAGGAACCGACCCGTTTGGCGTTTTCGGTTATATTGACGAGACAGGCAAAGTAATTATTCCCTTTAAATATGACGCTTTCACTAATGTAAGCGAAGGTTATATTACAGCGCAAAGAAAATTAAACGATTCCGGAACCCCTCTTGCTGCAACCGCTTATTATTATGTTATTATCGACGTAAGTAACATTGACGATAATTTCGAAGCGGAGGAATTGGTTGGTTCCGAAAAATATTCGAGAATTGATCCTTATAAGGACGGATATTTCTTTGCAGTTAAAAATAAGAGATATACTTTGCTTGATGCAAATGAGGATATGATGGAAGCATTTACTTTAGCTAATTTTAACGATGCAAGAAATACGGACGGCAATTATATGGGCGTTCGTTATTACAGCACAACAGGAATAACAGATACGGCAAAAGATGAAAACGGGGAAGAATTAATCAATCCCGATACAAACGAACCTTTCGAAATCAGAAACGTTTTGAGATGGGCTGTTTTAAATGTTGCCGATTATTCTCTTGAAAATCCTAACAGACCTTCCGATTCAACCGTGATTTCCGAAGACGATTTTATTTTCTATTCAATCGGAGCTTTCAATAACGGTCAAGCTGTTGCAGCTATTAACTATTACATTTTACAAGAAACTCAGAAAATCGGTAATGACGGATTCTATGTAATCGAAGAAGTTCCCGCAGGAACAGAAGGTGCATTTGAAGGTACGGGTGAAAATGCTGGGAAATGGTTTGTATATGTTTATGAGTATACTGCACTTGAAATTGTTAAATATGGTATTATAGATGGCGACGGCAATTTTGTTGTTGAACCTGAATACGATTCCCTTTCCGATTTTAGCGGTAAATATGCTAAAGTTTCAATCAGCAGCAAATACGGT
>CASEPJ010000091.1 GCA_949289715.1 uncultured Clostridia bacterium | reverse complement strand
TATTAAGAATATTATAGAATACTTATATTATATATAGCTATAATTATATTCTCGATATCCTTTATTTTACAAAGGAGATTATAATGGCTGACGCCGTAAAAAATAAAAGAATTTTTCTTTCCTCGCCGCATATGTCCGACGAGGGATACGAAATGCAATATATAAAAGAAGCATTCGATACTAATTGGATAGCTCCTTTAGGCAACAACGTCAATATGTTTGAAAAAGAATGCGCCGCTAAACTTTCCGCAAAAGAATGCGTCGCTCTTTCTTCCGGTACTGCGGCAATTCATCTTGCTTTAAAATCGGCGGGCGTAACAAACGGAGATGTTGTTTTTTGCCCTACGCTGACTTTTTCCGCTACCGCAAATCCGATAATTTATTGCAATGCCGTACCCGTGTTTATAGACAGCGACTACCAAACTTGGAATATGTCTTATAAAGCTTTGAAAAAGGCATTTCAGAAATACCTCAAAGCCAACATAAAGCCGAAAGCGGTTATAGTTGCCCATTTATACGGTATTTCCGCTTCTTTAAAAGAAATTGTTGAGCTTTGCAAAGAATATGAAGTTCCTTTAATAGAAGATGCGGCAGAAAGTTTCGGCACCCTTTACGATAATAAATTTACGGGGACATTCGGCGATTACGGAATTTTGAGTTTCAACGGAAATAAGATAATAACCACTTCCGGCGGGGGTATGCTCATATGTAACAATAATGATGCAGAATTAAAAGCCGCCAAAGCCAGATTTTGGGCAACTCAAAGCAGAGAAAACGCTTTGTGGTACCAGCATAAGGAATTAGGCTATAATTACAGAATGAGCAATATAGTGGCAGGCATAGGCAGGGGTCAGCTGAAAGTTTTAGATGACAGGATTAATAAAAAAAGATACATTTATTCGGTTTATGAAAAAGAACTTACCTCACTAAAGGGATTTTCTTTAATGCCTTTAAAAGCTAACGAACGCAGTAACTGCTGGCTGACAGCAGTAAGGATTAACAAGGATACCGAAATAAAACCTGCCGATATAATAAAAGAACTGGAAAAAGAAAATATAGAAAGCCGTTATATATGGAAGCCTTTACATCTTCAGCCTTTTTTTGCCGGCAGAGATTTTATAAACGACGACGGCAAAAAGAACAAAGTAATGGATGAATATACGGGAGCGGACGACAGCGTTGCAGGTACTATATTTGCCGAAGGTTTATGTCTTCCTTCAGATACTAAAATGACCGATGAAGATATTTTAAGAGTTTGTTCGATAATTAAAAGACTGTGGTGAATTATGCATAAAAAAGGATTTTACGAAAAGTTTATTAAAAGACCGCAGGATTTTTTATGTGCATTATTGGCTTTGATAATTTTAAGTCCGCTTATGATTATCATTGCTCTCCTAGTCAAAATTAAATTAAAAGGTCCCGTTATATTCAAACAGGAAAGACCGGGAAAAAACGAAAAAATTTTTAAACTTTATAAATTTCGCACAATGACAAACGAAAAAGATTCAAACGGAAATCTTTTGCCCGACGAAAAACGTCTTACCTCTTTCGGGAAAAAACTGCGTTCCACAAGTCTAGATGAATTACCATCTTTGATCAATATATTAAAAGGTGATATGGCGGTAGTCGGACCGAGACCTTTGTTGGTGAGCTACCTTCCCCTTTATAACGAAACGCAAAAAAGAAGGCACGAAGTTTTGCCGGGCTTTACGGGATATGCACAAGTTAACGGAAGAAATTTATTGACCTGGCAAGAAAAATTCGAAAAAGACGTATATTATGTAGACCATATAACTTTTTTCGGAGATTGGAAAATTATATTTCAAACAATAGGCACCGTTTTAAGCCGCAAAGGAATTTCCGGAACCAACAGCGTAACCATGGAGGAATTTAAAGGTAATTTACAAGATTGTGAAAAAAACAATATTGAAGAAAATAATTAAAACATTCTGTTTAATTAAACAGCGGTTTCTTAAAACAATTTAAAAAAAATTAATAGATACACATAAAACGTTACTAATTATAAAACGGAGAAGGAATATGAAAATATTATATTTAACGCAACATTACATACCGTTAAGTGAAGGGGGGCTTTACCCCGACCTTATTAACTCCCTTAAATCAAAAGGACACGATATTACTATGGTTGCGGGTGATTTTAACATCAAAAAAACCGTTTTTCAAAATATTGACGGAATAGACACCTTAAGGGTAAAAATCGGTAAACAATTCGGCGTTAATTTTATAAAAAAAGGTTTGGTTTTTATATCCATACCGGGCAAATTCAATAAAGCCATAAAAAAACATTTAAAAGGACCTTTCGATTTAATACTCTATGCCACCCCGCCTATAACATTAGAAAAAACTATTGCCTTTTTAAAAAGGCGTTATAAAGCAAAAACCTATTTAATGTTGAAAGATATTTTCCCTCAAAACGCTTTCGATTTAAAAATAATGAAGGAAAAAGGAATAATATCGAATTATTTTAAAAAAGTTGAGAAAAAATTATATAAAATTTCCGATAAAATCGGCTGTATGTCTCCAAAGAACATGAACTTTTTGGCCGAAAGAGATTATTCCCTTTTAAATAAATTGGAATTGTTCCCCAACACCATCTCTCCCGCTCCGACGCCCGACGTCCCCGCAAATAACTTCATTAAAGAAATAGATCTTCCCGAAGACAAAACGATTTTTCTTTACGGAGGAAATCTCGGCAAACCTCAAGGAGTGGAATTATTATTAGGCGCAATAAGCGAATTAGCCAATTACGATAAAGCTTTTTTTGTTGTAGCCGGCAAAGGAATGGAACTCAATAAAGTTAAAGGAGCGTTAAATAACGCACCCAATGCAATGTTCCTCGACTTTATGTCGAAAGAAAATTTTGATAATTTGACAGCTCAATGCGACGTAGGTCTTGTATTGCTGGATTATCGCTTTACCATTCCCAATTTCCCTTCCCGTATTTTAAGTTATTTAAATTATGCCAAACCGGTAATTGCCGCTACCGATATTCATACCGATATTAAAGAACTCGTAGAAGATGAAGCAAAATGCGGTAAATGGGTTCATTCTAAATTCATGCCCGATTTTATAGCAGCAATAAAAGATATGTGCGAAAATCAGGATAGAAAAACTTTAGGTCTAAACGGCAGAAATTATCTTTTGAAACACTTTAACGTTGATATTTCGGTGGAAAAATTAGAAAAATTTATGAATTCAGAAACCGACAATAAAAACGGCTTAGAAAACAACATTTTAGCGGAGGCAGGAAATGTTTAAAGGTAAGACTCTGTTAATTACCGGAGGAACGGGCTCTTTCGGCAATGCAGTATTGAAAAAATTTTTAAATACCGATATAAAAGAAATAAGAATTTTCAGTCGTGACGAAAAAAAACAAGACGACATGAGAAATTATTATAAAAACGAGAAAATCAAATACTACATCGGCAGCGTAAGGGAACTTCAAAGCATAAAAGACGCAATTTACGATGTAGATTACGTTTTTCACGCAGCCGCACTAAAACAAGTGCCAAGTTGTGAATTTTTCCCCTTAGAGGCGGTAAAAACCAATGTTTTGGGTACGGAAAACCTTCTCACCGCCGCAATAGAAGCAAAGGTAAAAAAAGTGGTTTGTCTTTCCACCGATAAAGCGGCTTATCCGATAAACG
>CASEPJ010000090.1 GCA_949289715.1 uncultured Clostridia bacterium | reverse complement strand
TTCATTAGCGGCAGCATCTACCATCTTAGGCGTCAAAATACATGCCGCACAGTCGAGTGTTGGGAAAGTTTTATCCAACTGCGACATTTTGCCACCTATAGAAGGTTTTTTCTCAACTATATCGACTTCAAAACCGGCATCTGCAATATCCAAAGCTGTTTGAATACCAGCAATTCCTCCGCCTATAACCAAAGCTCTTTTTACAACATCGCTTTCTCCCGAAATCAAAGGATAATTCAAGTTAACCTTGGCTATAGCAGCTCTTGCAAGTATAATTGCCTTATTAGTAGCTTCCTCTCTGTCTTTATGAATCCAAGAACAATGTTCTCTTATATTAGCTATTTCAACCATATATGGATTTAATCCCATACTTGCTGCGGTTTTTCTGAAAGTAGCTTCATGCATTCTGGGAGAACACGAACAAACCACAATACCGGTAAGTTTATGCTCGGTAATAGCTTGTTTTATTTTTAATTGTCCTGCTTCAGAGCACATATATTGATAATCTTCGGCATGAACTACACCCGGCTCGGATTTAACAGCTTCTACTACTGCGCTCACATCTACCGTTGCCGCTATATTACTGCCGCACCAACATACAAATACACCTATTCTCTGCATTTATATTCCTCTCTTTAAGTTATTTCGTATATTTTCTAAATGCGCTTACAATGGCTTGCTGAGGCAAGTCGGCATCCAATTTATCGGGAATTTGATTTGCTTTCAAATGATTTTGTCCCTGTTGTCTTATTTTAATTAATCTAACGGCTTCAACTAATTTTGCCGGTTCAACATCTCTCGGGCAACGTTCTACGCAGGCAAAACAAGAAAGACATTTATATATGGATTTACTTTTCATTAGAGCGTCTATATCGGCATTTTCAACCATATAAACAAACTGATGCGGATGAATATCCATTTCATCATAACTGGGACAGGTTGCGGTACACTTACCGCATTTCATACATTTTCTTGTATTTACACCACTTATTTGCTTAATTCTTTCCGAAATTGTTTTATTATCTGTTGTCATAATTTACTCCTTTACGCCTAAAGCTTCCGCCAACAATTCGGTAAAATATATAACCGGTATTCTGTCTTTGGCAACTTTAGATAAATTATATAAACATAACGGACAAGCTGTAATTATACAATCCGCTCCGCATTCCAATGCGGAATCGATAACTGTTTTGCTTTTTTTCTTACTGCTGCACTCGTCTTCAAGAGTTATATAACCTCCACAGCACTCATTTCTATAAGGGAAAATTACCGGCGTTGCGGAAATGGATTTAATAAAATCTTCCATTATTGTAGGATTTTCGGGATTATCGAAATGCAGCACTTTACTCGGACGCAACAACAAGCAACCGTAATATGCGGCTATTTTCTTGCCTGTAAAAGGATTTTTTACCGCTTTTTTTATATTATCGAAACCTACATAATCTCTGAGCATTTCAAGATAATGCACAACTTTCGTTTCACCTTTGTATTTAATTTCGTTTTTTAAATAATTATTTACTTTTAAATTGATATCGGCATTTTCTGCCATATCGGCATTAACTCTTTTTATAACATGATGACAAGCCGAACAAAGGGTTATCAAATCACAATTTTCATCTCTTGCCGCCATCAATGCTCTCACAGCCGAAAGTTTCGTGGCAATTTCATCCGACGCCATCGGATAAACTGCTCCGCAACATTGCCAATCTTTTAATTCTTCAAGTTCAACGCCCAACGCTTCGGTCGATTTTCTGGCATAAATATCCAGCTCTTTGGCCTTTGTTTTAAGCGTACAGCCGGGATAATAACAAAATTTCATATTTAAGCTCCTTTATACCATCTGCTCAGGATGGAAAACCTCATCAAATTTTTCGGGAGTCAAAAACCCCAATTTAACGCAGGCATCCTTTAGAGAAATATTTTCTTTATAAGCAAGTTTTGCGGTTTTTGCAGCGTTATCGTAACCTATATAAGGATTTAGAGCGGTTACGAGCATAAGCGAATTATGTAAATTGTGTGCCATTTTTTCTTTATTGGCTTTAATACCGGTTACACAATTATTGTTAAAAGAATTCATTCCGTCTGCCAATAATCTAACCGACTGCAAAAAATTATATATTAAAACAGGCATAAAAACATTTAATTCGAAATTCCCCTGACTTGCTGCCATACCTACAGCCACATCGTTTGCAATTACCTGAACCGCAACCATTGTCATAGATTCACATTGCGTGGGATTAACTTTACCAGGCATTATAGAACTTCCCGGTTCATTTTCAGGAATAAAAATTTCACCCAATCCACATCTTGGACCACTTGCCAACCAACGGACGTCATTAGCTATTTTCATTAAATTTGCGGCAAGTGCTTTTAAGGCGCCGTGAGCAAATACCAAATCGTCTTTAGATGTCAAAGCATGAAATTTATTTTCCGCCGTTTTAAAAGGTTTCCCGGTTAAATTTTCCACTTCTTTTGCGACAGCGACGTCAAAACCTTTCGGAGTGTTTAACCCTGTTCCTACTGCAGTCCCGCCCAAAGCAAGCTCGTGTAATCCTTTAAGGGAATCCGTAATCATCACTCTGCACTTTTCAAGCATATTTCTCCAACCACTTATTTCTTGACTGAATGCAATGGGAGTGGCATCCTGAAGATGTGTTCTTCCGCTTTTAACTATGCCTTTATTCTCAATTTCGAGTCTTTTAAAGGTATTTGTTAATTTATCTAACGCCGGAAGCAATTTGTCTTCTATTGTCATTACAGCGGCAATGTGCATTGCTGTAGGAAAAGTATCGTTAGAGCTTTGAGACATATTTATATGATCGTTAGGGTGAAGTAATTTCTTTTTGCACAACTCATTTCCTCTGTTTGCAATTACTTCGTTTGCATTCATATTCGATTGAGTTCCGCTGCCCGTCTGCCAAACAACTAAAGGAAAATGATCGAATAATTTACCCGATATAACTTCATCGCAAGCCTGAGTAATATATTTTAGTTTTTCGTCATCCAATTTACCCAATTTATTATTCGCAATTGCAGCGGCTTTTTTTAATATTCCGAAAGCTACAGTAATTTCACGGGGCATTAATTCTCCGCCTATTTTGAAATTTTGACGGCTTCTTTCGGTTTGTGCAGCCCAATATTTATCAGCGGGGACTTTCATCTCCCCCATCGAATCTTTTTCTATACGAAATTCCATTTGCTTTACCTCTTAATTCTGAATTTTAGAAAGCGTATTTTTCAAAGCGTTATAGCTAAATAACAATTTTTCCTTTTCCTCGTCATTAAAAGGATATTCAATTATCTGTTTTACACCATTGGAATTTATTACGGTAGGTAAACTCAAGCAAACATCTTTCATACCGTACTGTCCTTCCATTAAAACGGAAACAGGTAAAATAATATCACCGTGCCTAAACAATGCATCGCAAAGATGACGAACGCATAAAGCAACACCGTAATAAGTAGCACCTTTTAATTTAATGATATTACTTCCGCTCGTCTGCATATTTCTATAAACAACTTCTAATTCTTCTCTTATAACACTTTCGTCTTTTTTTGTCATAAGTTTGCAATATTCTATCAAAGGCATGCCCGCAACCGAAGCAAAACTCCAAGGAACCATAGAAGAATCTCCGTGTTCTCCTAATACATAAGCTTGAACATTACTGGTCGAAATATCCAAATATTCGGACAATCCTTCCTGTAAACGAATAGTATCCAATAAAGTTCCGGAACCTATAACTTGCGACGGCGACAAATTAGTACTTTTTAAAGCAGCATAAGTCATAATATCTACCGGGTTGCTTACTATAACATAGATTGCGTTAGGTGCATATTTTGCAACTTCCGGCATAATCTGTCTCATAATATTAGTATTGGTTTGCGCTAAATCCAACCTTGTTTGACCGGGTTTTCTGGCCATACCCAAAGTTACGACAACAATATCGGAATCGACAGCATCGGCATAATCACCGTACGATACTTTTACCGAAGGACAAAAAACGGCACTTTGTCTAAGCTCGATAACTTCACCTCTTGCCTTATCCTTATTGATATCGACAAGCACTATTTCAGAGCACATACCGTCTATAACCAATGAAAATGCAATAGAAGCACCTACATTACCAACACCTAATATTGTAATTTTCTTATTTCTTGTGTTCATATATGCCTCCCAAAATT
>CASEPJ010000089.1 GCA_949289715.1 uncultured Clostridia bacterium | reverse complement strand
TTTTCAATAAGATTCAACAAAATTTTCTTTGCTTCTTCCGTTTTGCTCTGCGGCGGCGTGGGATAAACTACCGTCGTATCCAAAACTTTACCGGTATAATCTATTACCGCTATTTTACAGCCGGTTCTGTATGCCGGATCTAATCCGAGTACGTTTTTTCCTTTTAAAGGCGGCTGCATCAATAAAGGTTTTAAATTTTCTTCGAACATTTTAATTGCCTGTTCGTTGGCTGTATCGGTTATATCGTTTCTCACTTCATTGGAAATTGAAGGAAATATCAATCTTTTAAACGCATCTTCCGCTATTAACAATAAAAGCGCTTTAAAAATACTCTCTCCTTTTATAATTTTATATGCTATGATTTTTATTGCCAAATCGGTATCGAGTTCTATTTTTACTTTAAGGCAATCCTCCTTTTCGCCTCGGTTTATCGCAAGTATTCTGTGACTCGGCAAAGTTTTTATCGCCTCGGTAAAATCTTCATACATGGAATAAATTTGCTGTTCGTCTTTATTTTTATCGGTAAAAGAAGTTTTTATAATACCTTTATTGAAAAGCAATGTTCTTAAATCTTTTCTGACGTCCGCTCTGTCGGAAATAGATTCCGCTATAATATCGCAGGCACCTTCAACTGCCTCTTTTGCACTATTTACGCCAAGTTCGGCGTTTATGTATGGTTTTGCAACCTCTTCCAAAGTCCCTACTTTTATTTCCTGAGCAATAATTATATCGGCAAGAGGCTGCAATCCCTTTGCAACGGCAATAGTGGCACGGGTTTTTCTTTTTGGTTTAAAGGGACGGTAAATGTCTTCCACTTCGGTAATCGTCATAGCTGCAAGTATGGCATTTTTTATTTCTTCGGTTAATTTGCCCTGCTCGTTAATTTGCATTGCAACTTCTTCTTTTCTTTTATATAAATTTCTTAAATAATTTAATCGATCATAAAATTCTCTCAAAGTCTGGTCGTCGCACTTTCCCGTCAGTTCTTTTCTGTATCTGGCAATGAAAGGAATCGTACAACCTTCATCTATCAAATTGATAATATTTTTAGAATATTCTTCTTTAATGTTAAATTCTTTTGCTAATTCCTGGTAAATCATAATAAATCCTTTTTTTATTTATTTATAAATTAACTGCAAACCAACAATTAATTCAATTTGTATTTATTTTGAATTTTTAGCGATTTTAACAAAATCAGCTCTTTGATTTATGCAATTTATTAATTATTATAAAGCAATTTATTTTTTTTCGCAAGCAAAAAAGGAGGTATAAAATCCTCCTTTTTGACTATTAAATTTAAGCCTTATTTATTCAAATCAGTCTGTAAACACGGGAGGTATTATTTTAAACACTTTAATACCGTTTTCTTCATCACCGCAAAATATTATTATCTGCGAATTAACGGTTACAAAGTCGCTAACATTGCCGTAAACGTAATTTTCTCTAAAAAATATTTTTCCTTCGGTATCCACTATTGAAATATTGCATCCCCCGTCTTCTGTCGAAAAAAGCATAAAACAATTTACAAAAGGATAAATTACTTTCCCGCTTACATCAAAATTAACATTTTTAGTCTGATAATAATCGCCTTCCTTCGTAAAAATAATCATTTTGCAGTCGGAATCTTTTTCTGCTACCATATAAATTAAGTTATTACATGAAAAAATCCTACCGCTGTCATATTCTCCCGATAATCCCATAGTCGTTTTAGTATTTTCTGTTAAATTATATTTTAACACCTTTAAAGCATTTTTATTTGAATACATTACCATAACTTCACTGTCAATGGGATAAATGCTTTGCAATTTTGCATTTGCAACGGTATCTAACTGTTCTATTTTATTTGTATCTATTAAATAATTGGAAAGATTGTCGTTTGAAACAGATAAAAATACATTGTTTGCAACGCTTAATGCATTTACTTGAACGCTCTCATTTTCGCAGGGCATAGACAAAGTTTTTATAACTTCGAACGAATTATTTATCCATATGAATTTTAATTGACTATCGGATTTTACTATTGCGCATATATCATCGTTTACATATAGCAAATCGTATAATTTATCGACATAACAGTTTATTTGCATCGATTTATATGTATTGTTTACAATATCGATTTCATATAAATAGGAATTATCTCCCGAATTCGATAAAGTAAGAAATCCGTTGCGGTATGGTTTTGCTCCCAAAAGTTTTTCACCGGAATTGCCAAAATAGCAAACTTTGTTCAGACTACCCGAAAGATCGAAAACCGCATAAAATTGCATTAACGAATTATTGTCTCTTTTAAATTCGTTTTCAAAACTTACGGTATGTCCAAGTATATAAATATCGTTCAAATAATATATTTCTACCGGTGTTGTACCCTTCTCCAAAGTATTTATAAATTCCATATTGACTGTATCGCCGATTTCCGGCAATTTGGGAAATTGGAACAATGGTTCTTCTTTTTCATTTGAATTGTTTAAAGTATTGTCGGTCATGGCATCGGTGTTTAATACCAAATTATCCTTAACTCCTAAAAAAATTAAAATAAAGGATATGAAGCAAATAAGCACCATGGCAAGAAAAACAAGGTTAACTAAAAATTTCTTTTTGTTTCTGTAAATATCATAATCTTCCATCGACAGTTACCGCCTTTAATTTGTAGCCTAAGTATTTTAACATAAACTGAATAAGAAAAGATAACTATCGCAAAAAGAGTCAAAAATATATAAAATTTAATAAAATAACAAAAAAATATATATTTTACTTAATAATTTCCGTTATTTTTTCACAAATATAAGCATTAGGCGATTCCGGCATAAACGCAGCAATATTATTTTCTATTTCTTCTTTGTTTTTGAGTAAATAATCGATTTCAAACATAATTTTTTCCAAAGTCAAATTTTCTTGTTTAATTACGCTTGCTATGTTATTGTTTTTACAATATTCGGCGTTTTTTAATTGGTCGCCTCTTCCCGTTTCAAGAGGAATTAATATTGAAGGCTTTTTTAAATACATTAATTCGAATATCGTATTAGCTCCCGCCCTGCAGACCACTACATCGGCAGCGGCATATGCAATTTTCATATCGTTACAAAATTCCGTTTGCCTATAGTTAGGATTAATTATATCGGTTTTATTATTTTTACCTGTAATATGAATTATATTAAATTTTTTCGTTAATTCTATATAATTTGACGATATAAACTCATTAATTGATTTTGCCCCCAAGGAGCCGCCGAAAAATAAAATTATTGGCAAATTTTTACTGAAAGCATAATATTTTAACGCTTCATTTTTATCGCAGTCTAGATTTCTGATGGGATTACCGGTGCAAACTGCTTTATTTTTGAATCTTTTCGCAGTAGCATCAAATGCCGTAAACACTTTTTTACAGTAAGAAGACATAATCTTGTTTGCCAACCCCGGCGTAATATCGCTTTCGTGAGTTATACATGGAATTTTAAGCTTACTGCCAGCAATTACCACCGGCAAAGCAACATAACCGCCTTTAGAAAATATAACATCCGGCTGTATGTTTTTAAGTATTTTATAAGCTTCTTTAATACTTTTTAAAAGTTTAAAAGGAATTACCAAATTATTTAAATAAATTCCCCTTCTGAATTTAACGCATGAAATAGAAAAAAATTTTACGTAGGGATAATTTTTCAATAAATTTTTTTCCATTCCGTCAGAACCTATATAGTATATTTTTTCAAATTTTTTACTTAATTCGCCTAAAAGAGCAATATTTGGAATAACATGCCCTGCCGTGCCGCCCCCGGTCAAAACTATAGATTTTTCCATATTTTCCTCCTTTTTTTATTATATATATGTAAAAAAAGAATTAATATACTTTATAAATGTTTAAGGAATAAAATATTTAACCGAATAATGTAAAATACATAAATAGTAATCAGTTTTTAAGGTATTTGATTAAAAAAATTAATATTTAAATTATTAAAAAAGTTACTTTGTCTTTATTTTGACACAGTTTTATAAATATGATATAATAAAATAAAAAATTTCGGAGTTGACAATGAAAATAGCTTTAATTGCTCACGACAAAAAAAAGCCTTCGATAA
>CASEPJ010000088.1 GCA_949289715.1 uncultured Clostridia bacterium | reverse complement strand
TAACATATAATAAATATAAAGTCAAAATTTTATTGTACGTTAGTTTAAGTTGTTTTTAAAAACTTATTTATTGTTTTCGGTTATTTTTTGCAATATCTATTGATGAGTGTATATAAAATTTAAAAACAATATTATTTTTAGTTTATAATTATTAAATTTATTGAATTTATGCAAGGTAAACAATATTATCCAATTTATTATACGATTTTAAAAAAGTAATTAATAATGTTTTTTTGCCATATTAATCTTTAAAATTTTTAATTTGAATTACCTTCTTTGCAAAGACTCAGAGACGTAGGTGCCAAGAGCGGTTCGTCGGGTATAGAAATGATAACCCTTGAAAACGGAGCGGTTATAAAAAGTCTTCATAGCCTTGCTTTGAGAAGAGAACCTCATGCGATTTGGTATTGTTTATACGGTGAAAAAGGAATGGGTGAATCCGGAAGGTTGAAGGAAGGAGTTGACCGTATTTCAACATTTTTAAACAATCAATTTATAACTTACGACCCTAAGCCATTAATAGAAAATGAATTAACTAAAAAATTGGATAGCGGACATTCAGGAAGTGATTTCTATCCTATGTATTATTTTATAAAAAAGATTATGGGAGAAGATGAGGGTAATAATTCTATAGATATTTATGAGGCTTTGGATATGTGGATGCCCGGCCATTTTGCATATAAATCGGTATGTAATAATAATATTCCATTTGCCATTCCCAATATGCGCAATAAACAGGAGAGGGTAATTTTCAGAAACGATACATGGTGTACGGACAGTAAAGCAGCTAATGGAAATTTAGCTCCCGTTTATTCTAAAGGTACTCCCACAATTCCTCAGGAAGTATATGACAAAGTAAGAAATATGTATTTACGAAAAAATTAAATTAAAATATTTTAAACTAAATTTTTGTAGACTTTAATACAAAAATTTAGTTTTTTATATTTAAGCAACGAGTTTAATAATATGCCTGCGAATTGCTAATTTATTCAAATGCCATTAATTTATGCCGATGTTTATTGATTAATGAAAATTTCCACTTGATATTTCCATTGTAATATACCCGAAAGGACGATTAATTGTATAAAAAATTCGGGATTAATTTTATATTGTTTTTTTGCTGTATCAATGAGGGTTTGGGTAACTTCTTTTAGATTATTCTCGTTACAATCGGCACAAAGATATTTGCCTTTTGGTAAAATTTTTAAGTTATTTGTTTGCTTAAATCTGGTACAAACAGCAAATAAATTCGACTGTTCGTTTTGTGTGTAAATACCTGCTAAATCTTCAAAGGAAAATTCGTTTTTGATATTAGCGGGCAGCTGATTATAGAAATGTCGGTGATAATCCCATAAATTATCTAAAGTGGGTTTTTTCATTGTTTCGGAAAGCAAAATGATGCGCTCTGGATACTCCTTTATAAATATATTTTCTTGTGTTTGATTTCCATTTAACTTGTTTTCATAAAATATCCGAGCACGTTGTATTTTTGCTTTTGAGTATTGTAACTCGGCTAATTTTTCGTCTGCTTTTTTTTCCGCTTGCATTAATGCCTCAATTATTTTATTAAAATCGTCGTATGCCAAAATATTTTTGATATCCGATAAAGTTAAGTCCATACACCGCAATGCTCGTATAGTATTTAGCTTTACAATTTCTTGCTGAGAATAATAACGGTAATTAGTCCATTCGTCCGTTTTAATCGGTTTAACTAAATCTATGCGGTCATAATGCCTTAAAGTTTCGGTAGTCATATTGACTATTTTAGCTGTTTGACTTATTGAAAAATAATTTTTCATAATACAAATTACCTCTTGACTTTTGTGTTACACAAAGGTTTATAATTATTCTAACATTGATATCAATCGATGTCAAATAATTGTTAAAGGAGTTTTTATTATGAAAAAATTTTATGTAGTATTTAAGGCTATGATAATAGTCGGCATTTTGCTTTTTGCGCTCACGGGTTGTTCTGAAGATGAGAAATTTGAAGCAAAAGCTTATCAGACCGAAGCAGGCGCAATAAATGGCGTTATTATAAAAGTCACCGATAGAGAAATAAATTTTTCCGCTTCAAAAGACGACCGAATTTATGTAGAATATTTTGACGGTGAAAAAGAATATCTCGATATAGAAGTGAATGAAAACAACGAATTAACGATAAAACTGACGTCAAATAAGAATTGGACGGACTTTATAGGGGTAAAACCTGCATCAGAAAACCGTAAAATAAACATAAAAGTCCCTAATGATTTACTCGCAAAAATCACTGCAAGTACAACAAATGAAGCTATTAAAGTTACAAACCTTTCGGTTATTGACAGTATAAATCTTGACAATAACGGCGGCAATATTATTTTCGAACAAGTAAAGGCAGGCAATGAAATAAAAGTAAAAGCAAAAGACGGGGGTATAACGGGTACGATTATAGGCAGCTGGGATGATTTTGCGATTTCTTGCACAATAAAAAAAGGTGAATGTAATTTGCCGTTGAGTAAAAATAGCGGCGAAAAACTGTTTGAGGCAGATTGTAACAACGGAGATATAAATATTGAGTTTGTAAATAATGTTTAATTAAAAAAGTAAAATTAAATAAATTATGACCTTTGTCAGGCAAACATAAAGCGCAAATCATTATAAATTTGAGCTTTATGGTTTATTTGTTCATATGAGTATACGTTGAAATTTCACGTTAGTTTGTTTAAGCGATGATTATTAGGTAAAATTTATGGTTATATAAAAACATTTAATATAAAAACCATATAAAAAACGCAAGCCGAACCTATCGTTCAACTTACGTTTTGAGTGTCTAAGGACTATAAAAAATATTTTTAGCTTTTCGGCTGATGGAGTTGAATTCTCACGCTTTTATTTGTCTTCCAACATCTTAATCCACTAATATTTCATTAAACACTGCGTTGTATACGTTACAATATTAAACTACCGTTTAAAAAGTCTTTTATCATAATAAAAAAAGCTAAAATCTAATCTAACAAATCGGTTCGAATTGCAGAACATTTTATTTTTTGTCACAGGATTTCAGCGTTTTTGTAAAAGCACTGTCCGATTCGATTTGCAT
>CASEPJ010000087.1 GCA_949289715.1 uncultured Clostridia bacterium | reverse complement strand
TTTTAACATAGATGCTTACAGCGATGTTTTAAATTCGACTGCAGAAAATAAAATTCGTGATTTTTCCTCATTGATTAAAAAATTAAAATCTAATCAAAAAAATTATAATTTAGGAGATTTTATTAAATACTGTATAAAAGAAACGGGCATTGCCTCTATGTACGATAAAAACAATGAAGAAGATGCCGTCCGATTAATGAATATAGATGAATTCATAAATTCATCTATCGAATATTCAAAACTCAATTTTACAAACAATCTTTCGGAATTTTTGCAATCTATTGCATTAATTAACGATATGGAAGAAAAAGATAAACTTTCCGATAATGAAGATAGCGTAATACTATCTACCGTTCATTCGGTAAAAGGATTGGAATTCAAAGTAGTATTTATAATCGGCGTGGAAGAAAATATTTTTCCTCTCGGACGGGCAAAAAATTCAAAAGAGGAAGAAGAAGAGGAAAGACGTTTAATGTATGTGGCAATAACCAGAGCTAAAGAACGTTTATACATAACCAGAGCTCAAAACAGGTATTTATACGGGAGAAATCAAATTTCTTTAGAATCGGTATATTGGAAAGATATGTTTAAAAAATCGTCCGATAAAATTAAGCTAAACTCATATAATGGATATGAAAATTTAGAAAATACTCAAAAAAGTTTCGATTATGCAAAAAATTATCTTAATTCTATAAAAAGCAAAAACGATATTCCAGACGAAAAAGATTATACCCAATATAAATCAGGCACGATTGTAAAACATAAATCATTTGGTAAAGGCGTTATTATGGCAGTAAGCGGTTCGGATGATAAAACTATTCTAACGGTGGCTTTCGAAAAACCTGTCGGAATAAAAACTTTATCCGCAAAAATCGCACCTTTAGAAATCATCAAACATTAATTCATTTTAAATATGAAAAAAATTAATCAGCGGAGAAGTTATAGTGAAAGAAGAAAATAATGCATTGCAGGAAATAAAAAGTTTGGTCGATAAATTAAATAAATATTCATACGAATATTATGTATTGGACAAACCAACAATAAGCGATAAAGAATACGACTTATTGTACGATAGACTTTTAAATTTAGAAAAATCGACCGGAATTGTTCTTGACAATTCTCCTTCAAAAAGAGTAGGCGGGGAGATAATAAAAGAATTTAAACCGTTTAATCATCGAAAAAGACTATACAGCCTTGACAAAACCAAAAGCAAAATCGGTTTAATTAATTGGGTCAATAAAATAAAAAAACTTTGCAATAACGAAAGTTTTAATATGGTTTTAGAATATAAGTACGACGGTTTGACATTATCTTTAACATATAACGAAGGCAAATTAATATCTGCCGCAACAAGAGGGGACGGACTAGTGGGAGAAGACGTTAGTGAACAGGCCAAAACCATTAAAACTATACCTTTGACTATTGATTACAAAGGATTGATTGAAATGCAGGGTGAAGCCGTTATGAAGAATTCCGTATTGGAAAAATACAACAAATCGGCAAGCGAACCTTTAAAAAACGCAAGGAATGCTGTAGCGGGAGCAATAAGAAATTTGGACCCTAAAGTAACGGCTCAAAGAAATTTGGATTTTATTTGCTATAACGTCGGTTATTCGGATTATCAATTCAAATCTCAATGCGAAGTCCATGAATTTATTATCAAAAACGGATTTTTTGCTAGCGATTTCTTTTTCAGTTCCGACGATATAGAAAAAATTTATGAAAAAATAAACGAAATCGACAAAAAAAGAAAAACTTTAGATATTCAAATCGACGGTGCCGTAATTAAAACAGATGATTTTTCTTTAAGAGAGAAAGCAGGCTATACCGATAAATTTCCTAAATGGGCGATAGCATATAAATTCGAAGCAGACGAAGTAACAACCATTTTAAAAGATGTTATATGGCAAGTGGGAAGAACGGGAAAGTTAACTCCTCTTGCCGTAATGGAACCTGTTGAAATCGGGGGAGCAACTGTAAAGCGGGCAACCTTAAATAATAAAAACGATATAGCAAGAAAAAAAATTAAAATAAACAGCAGAATTTTAATAAGAAGATCTAACGATGTAATTCCGGAAGTTTTAGGAGTTACTCAAGATTATGATGATTCGAAAGAAGTTAAAATCATTGAATATTGTCCCGTTTGTCATAGCAAATTATTCGATGACGGAATTAATTTATTTTGCGAAAATATGAACTGTACTGCTCAAATACTTTGCAAAATCGAACATTTTTGCAGTAAATCGGCAATGGATATAGAAGGATTAAGCGAAAAAACAATTAAGTTACTGTATGAACACAATAAAATAAAATCTATACCCGATATATACTGCTTAACAAAATACGATTTAATAGGATTAGAAGGTTTTAAAGAAACAAAAATTAATAATTTGCTAAATTCTATTGAGAGGAGTAAAAAAGTAGAACTGTACCGTTTTATTTATGCTTTGGGAATTAACGAAATAGGATTGAAAACATCAAAAGATTTAGCCGTTCATTTTAAATCATTTCCGGATTTTTTAAACTGTACGTTTGAATCTTTAATGGCATTGGATAATATCGGGGATATTATGGCTTCGAATATAATTAATTTTTTTGAATTGCCTGAAAATAAAAATTTAATTTCCAGGTTGTTTAATGCAGGCATACAAATATTTTATAAAGAAAACGAAGATAAACAAAATTTTTTTTACGGTAAACGATTTGTTTTTACAGGTACTTTGTTAAATTATAAAAGAAGCGAAGCTTCAAAATTAATAGAAGACAACGGAGGAGAGATTCAATCTTCGGTCAACAATTCCACCGATTATCTAATTGCCGGCTCAGATGCAGGAAGTAAACTGCAAAAAGCGATAGAAAAAGGCATAACCGTTTTAAGCGAAGACGAATTTATCAACTTATTGCAAAATAACAGTTAAAACTTGTTTGAATTATATATTATTATGTGTTATAATAATATATCGGGAGATTGACAGACAAATGAGATTAGGAAAACTTACTACAGAAGAACTATCCCAAAATGTTCTAAACAAAATAAAAAAAGTTAATTCGGAAGTTTTAATGGGCGCAGCCATAGGAGAGGACTGTGCCGTAATAAAAACCGATTCTGAATTTAATTATCTTATAACGGCGGATCCCATAACGGGTGCAACAAAAGATAGCGGAATGCTTGCCGTTGAAATATGTTGCAACGATATTGCAGCCAGTGCCGGCTCTCCGTTAGCCATTATGCTGACGGTTATGGTACCTCCCGAAACTCCACTAAAAACTATATCCGATATTATCGAAGAAGCCCAGCATACTGCAGAAAAATACGGGGTGGAAATTGCCGGCGGACATACAGAATTCACCGATGCCGTCAATCGTCCAATAATATCTGCTTTCGCAATAGGTAAAGTAAAAAACAAGGGAAAAACATCCACATCTATTTCAAATGGCGATAAAATATTAGTAAGTAAATTTTTGGGTTTGGAAGGAACATTTATAATTTGCAATGAAAATCAAGATATAAAAAATCAGCTTTCGAACGAAGAAGTTTCGTTTTTGATTAATATTAAAAACAATTT
>CASEPJ010000086.1 GCA_949289715.1 uncultured Clostridia bacterium | reverse complement strand
AAATTAAATTAATTTTGTACAAAATTATTATAACATAAACTTTTTTTAAAGAAAAGTATTTACAGGCTAAATTAATATTTAATGGTTTATTTTATAAAAATACAATAAAACCGTATATTTTTTACATAATTTAATTTTAAAAAAAATAAAAAAAGATTTAAAAAAATAAATAATTTATATTAATACTATATCAAACATAGTATTATAATTCGCTAAATAATTGCATTTTATGTTTTAATTAATTTTGTTTTTCATTTTCTTTTGAAAGATCGGATAAATTCATATTCTTAATTTCGACATACAATAATTCCACTAAATTTAAATTTTTTTCAATATCGATTATAAAATTTTGTACATTTATTTGTTCCTTGTTTTTAAATTTATTTATAATTTTTAAATCTTTTTCCATAATTCCCCTCCATATTATCTTCCTTTCTCATTCTATGAATTAACATTTTTATTGTTGAATTCGAAATAGATTTTAATTAAAACGGCAATTTTAAACTATAATAAAAAATTTTTATTACATTTTTAATAATCTACCAATTAACTTAAAATTATTTTTTTTCATATCAATAAATATTATAAAAATAATTATTGGTGTAATATGAATTCGGAAAAAATAAATGCTGGCATATATTTTAGAGTAAGCACTATGGAACAGGCAACGGAGGGTTATTCCTTAGAAGCTCAGGAAAGAAAAATGATTGATTATGTCAAATATCAAAATTTTAATCTTGCGGGCAAATATAAGGACGAAGGAATATCCGGTGCCTCAATGAACCGTCCTTCTCTGCAAAGATTGATAAACGATGTAAAAATCGGAAAAATCAACTATGTCATTATTTACAAATTAGACAGACTTTCAAGAAGACTTAAAGACGTTATAGACTTAGTAGATTTATTCATAGAAAAAAATGTAACTCTCTATTCATTGAGCGAAAACATAGACTTATCATCTCCTTTTGGGCGTGCGGCATTAAAAATAGCTGCCATTTTCTCAGAATTGGAAAGAGAAACCATTACCGAAAGAATGAAATTCGGCAAAGAAGAACGAGCAAGAAGCGGCCGCATGATGTGTCCGTGCAACAATGTTCCCTTCGGGTACAGATACAATAAAGAAAAAGAAATGTTCGAAATTGATAAAAAAGAGGCAGAAATAATCAATGAAATTTTCGATTTATATTTAAAAGGATATTCATTCAGAAAGCTAAACGATTACTTTCATAATAAATATCCCGATATAAAAACTTTTAACAATCCCATGTCATGCAAACCGATAATTCAAAGACCCACTTATGCAGGTTATTATAAATTTAAAGGAGAAATATATAAAGGCAGCAATTTTGAACCAATAATTACCTATGAAAAATTTATAGCCGCTCAAACACAGGTTGAAAACAATAAAACTGCACGAAAACACGACAATAGTCCTTATTTATTGACGGGCAAAATTTTATGCGGAGAATGCGGAAACAGATTTGTAGGTAAATTATACGACAGATATACCATAAAAGCAGACGGAAGCAAAAGCAAGCATTATATATATACGGTATACGGATGCGCAGCCAGAATAAAACGTGATAAGAAATATATGCCCGTTATATGCAAAAACAAAATAATCCATACTGATTATTTAGAAAACTATTTAGAAAGCCTTATTCGTAAAATATCATTCGATAAGAAAAATCAAAAAAACAACGATAACAAAAAAATATTACTTTTAGAAGAAGAACTAACGAATTTAAAATCACAATCGGAAAAATTACTTGATTTATATTTGACCGATTTGTTGGATAAAGAATTATATCTAAATAAACAAAAAAAATTAGATAAAAACATAGCATCGATTGAAAAGAAAATAAGTAATTTAAAAAACGAAAAAAATTCGCTAAGCGAATATATTGATACAGATAAACTAAATTTGATTTTTAAAAATTTTTCTTGTTTATCGAAAAAACAAAAATCTTGTATTCTTTTTATATTGATTAAAAATATCGTGATATATAAGGATAAGATTGTAATCGAATGGAATATTGAACTTTAATATATAAAAAAATTATCAAAAACAAAACATTTATATATGGTCTCTTTACAATTTAGCATTTAAATCGCTGCTTCAGGTCCCATAAAGCCTATATCTGCTCCACCCGAAAGAATTGCCGTCATCGATTTATCGGCTCCTCCTCCGTTAGTCAATTCTATGGTTAAACCTTCTTCTTCAAAAAAACCTTTTTCGATTGCCACATATAGCGGCGCATAAAAAATACTGTGCGTAACTTCGTTAAGTCTAATAACCGTTTTTCCGTCCGTATTGTCTTTTTTACATCCCACCGCAGCAACGGAAACGGTAAATATTAACATTATACAAATAATAAAACTAATAATTTTTTTCAAAATAAAACCTCCGCTGATTGTAATATAATATATCGTATTCCCTTTAAAGCAAAATTGTTAAAAGCGAGCTAATTTAATTTACTTTTAAGCGGAATTATGATACTATAATATATTATATTTGGCGTTCAAGTAAAAGGAGTATTTTAATGGATAAAAATTTCAATCCCAAATCTTGCGAAAAAAGAATATATGAAAATTGGGAAAATAAGGGATATTTTAAGGCTATAGCAGATAAGAACAAAAAACCGTTTACCATAGTTATTCCGCCGCCCAATATAACGGGACAATTGCATATGGGACATGCCCTTAATCAAGCCATTCAGGACGCAGTTATCCGCTTTAAAAGAATGCAGGGATATTCTACTTTATGGCTTCCGGGAACAGACCATGCTTCGATAGCTACCGAAGTAAAAATTGTTGACGCCCTAAAAGAAGAAGGTTTAACCAAACAACAAATAGGCAGGGAAGAATTTTTAAAAAGAGCTTATAAATGGAAAGAAAAATACGGCGGAAGAATTTGTACTCAAATAAGGTCGTTAGGCTCATCTTGCGATTGGTCAAGAGAGGCTTTTACTATGGACGAACGCTGTTCTAAAGCTGTAAAAAAATATTTTGTTAATTTATATAAAAAAGGTTTAATTTACAGAGGTAACAGAATAATCAACTGGTGTCCTAATTGCAAGACCGCTCTCTCCGATGCCGAAGTTAACTATGAAGACGCCGATTCAAAATTATGGCACATAAAATATTATTTTAAAGACAGCAACGAATATTTAACGGTTGCCACCACCAGACCGGAAACTTTATTCGGAGATACGGCAGTTGCAGTCAATCCCGCAGATAAACGATATAAAAAATTTGTAGGAAAAAAATTAATATTGCCTTTGGTAAATAAGGAAATTGAAGTAATCGCCGATTCATATGTAGACACGGAATTCGGCACCGGTTGCGTAAAAATTACGCCTGCACACGATCCTAACGATTTCGAAGTGGGGTTAAGACATAACTTAGAAGTAGTAAAAGTTATAAACGATGACGGTTATTTAAACGAATTAACCGGCAAATATTGCGGTATGGAACGTTTCGAAGCAAGACAGCTTGTAGTTAAAGATTTAGAAGCTCTCGGACTTTTAGAAAAAACAGTACCTCATCAAAATAAAATCGGTCATTGCTACCGCTGCAACACAGTTGCCGAGTCAACAGTTAGTACGCAGTGGTTTGTAAAAATGCAGCCTTTAGCTACCCCGGCAATAAAATCGGTTAAGGACGAGTCGATAAAGTTTATTCCCAAGCGTTTTGAAAAAATATATTTTAACTGGATGGAAAATATTAAAGACTGGTGCATATCTCGTCAATTATGGTGGGGACACAGAATACCTGCATATTACTGCTCTTGCGGAGAAATGATAGTTTCCGAAGATAAACCCGTATACTGCCCAAAATGCGGTAATACGGATTTAAAGCAAGACGAAGATGTTTTAGATACTTGGTTCTCTTCCGCTTTATGGCCCTTTTCTACTTTGGGATGGCCCGAAAAAAGTGAGGATTTAGAATATTTTTATCCTACCAGTGTGCTTATAACCGCTTATGACATTATTTTCTTCTGGGTTGCAAGAATGATTTTTTCAGGATTGGAATGCATGAAAGAAATTCCATTTAAAGATGTTTTGATACACGGAATCGTAAGAGATGCAAACGGTCTTAAAATGAGTAAATCGTTAGGTAATGGAATAGATCCTTTGGAAATTATCAACGAGTACGGCGCTGACACTTTGCGTTTTTCTCTACTGTCGGGTATTGCTCCCGGAGGAGACACACGCTTTAAAAAAGAAAAGGTGGAAGCCGGCAGAAACTTTATGAATAAGTTATGGAATGCCTCCCGTTTCGTTTTGATGAACAGCGAAAATATAAACATAAAACCTATTAACAAGGTGAAAAAAACTTCCAGCGATAAATGGATACTTTATAAATTGAATTTAGTAATAAAAGATGTAACAAAAAATTTGAATAAATATGAATTGGGATTAGCGCTTGCAAAGCTTTACGACTTTGTTTGGAGCGATTTTTGCGATTGGTATATTGAATTATCGAAACCTATCCTATATTCGGAAGACATATCTCAAAAAACTGATACCGTAAGCGTTTTGAACTATATTTTAATGCAAATATTGAAATTGATGCACCCGTTCACACCTTTTATTACAGAAGAAATCTATTTGAATTTACCTGTTCACGAAGAAAGCATAATGATATCGCAATGGCCGCTGCCCTCTCAATCCTTCGCCAGATATAAAACAATATCTCAAGATTTCGAGGACGTAAAAAACGTAATTTCTAAAATTAGAAATATACGTGCCGAAATGAACGTACCCAATTCTAAGAGGACTCAAATTTATCTTATAACAAAAAGCGAAATTATTATTAACAATATAAAATATATAGAAAAATTAGGTTACGGAACTGATACTGTTTTAGTAACCGATAAAAATATGTTGCCCGAAAAAACCGTTTCTTTTGCAACACGTCTGTGCGAAGTTTTCTTGCCTATGGGAGAACTAGTAGATTTTAAACTTGCATTAGATAAATTAAACAAGGAATTAGAAAACGCCGAAAGCGAACTTGAACGAGCAAAAAACAAACTATCCAATCAAGGTTTCGTAGCTAAAGCGCCGAAACATCTCTTGGATGCAGAAAAAGAAAAAATAACGAAATACAATGATTTAATACTAAAAATAAAAGAACAAATGAAACTTTATCAATAAGTAACAAAAGGAGCATAAGGAGTATAATATGATTGATTTAAAATCCATAAAAGCTGTAGATAATGAATTATACGATGCATTAAAACTCGAACTCGGCAGACAAAGAGGCAATATAGAACTTATTGCAAGTGAAAATTTCGTATCCCCTGCCGTTATGGCAGCTTGCGGTTCTCACCTTACTAATAAATATGCCGAAGGTTATCCCGGCAAAAGATATTACGGAGGTTGCCAATACGTTGACATTGCCGAAACTCTTGCCATTGAACGTGCAAAAAAACTTTTTTCTGCAGAACATGTAAATGTTCAACCTCATTCCGGTGCACAAGCAAATACAGCCGTATATTTTGCAATGTTAAAACCGGGCGATACCATCATGGGAATGAATCTTTCACACGGAGGTCATTTAACTCACGGAAGTCCCGTCAATATTTCCGGCTCGTATTTCAACATAGTACCTTACGGCGTAAATAAAGAAACCGAAACCATAGATTACGAAGAATTGGCAAAATTGGCAGATATACATAGACCTAAATTAATTCTTGCAGGAGCATCCGCTTATCCCAGAAAAATAGATTTTAAAAAATTTAAAGAAATAGCCGATTCGGTAGGGGCTTATTTAATGGTAGATATGGCTCATATTGCAGGTCTTGTCGTAGCAAACGAACACGATAATCCTTGTAAATATGCGGATTTTGTTACCACTACTACGCATAAAACTCTGAGAGGTCCTAGAGGCGGTATGATTATGTGTAAGGAACAGTATGCAAAGCAAATAGATAAAGCCATATTCCCGGGTACACAGGGAGGACCGTTAATGCACATAATTGCCGGAAAAACCGTAGCCCTAAAGGAAGCCTCCACGCCTGAATTTAAACAATATCAACATCAAATTGTTTTAAATGCAGCGGCTATGGCAAAAAGATTTATATCTAACGGAATTAAACTCGTCAGCGGCGGAACCGATAATCATTTGATGCTTTTGGATTTAAGAAATAAAAACATAACGGGAAAAGCTTTGGAAGCAATGTTAGACGAAGTTCATATAACCGTAAATAAAAATACTATTCCTTTTGAAACAGAAAGTCCTTTCATCACAAGCGGAATAAGAATAGGCACTCCCGCTGTTACTTCACGTGGAATGAAAGAAAAAGATATGGAAATAATTGCGGATTTAATTACGGATATAATAGATAACAGGGAATCAGCTTATAAATCGGTGACGGAAAAAGTTGAAATATTATTAACTCAATATCCTCTTTATAAAGATGATATAATAGATTAACCTAATCGAAATTTTACTAAAAACCGTTAAAAAAAACTTTAACGGTTTTTATTTAAAAAATTTTAACAAATCAAAAAAATAATTTGTTTTAATAACAATTATAATTCAAAAAAGGTGCAAATATGACAGAAAAAGAAAAAATGGATAAAGGTATGTTATATAATCCTAATAAAGACAAAGAGCTATTAACCTATTTAAAGAAATGTAAACAATTATGTTATAAATTCAACAAAATATCTCCTTTGAAAATCAACAGCCAAAAAAAACTTATAAAGAAAATTATAGGAAAAACAAAATCAAATTTTTATATATCCTCCCCCTTCTTCTGCGATTACGGGTTCAATATAGAAATTGGAGAAAATTTTTTCAGCAATTATAATTGCGTAATTTTAGATGCAGCAAAAGTAACTTTCGGAGATAACGTATTAATCGCACCAAATTGCGGATTTTATACTTCAGGACATCCGATAAACATTGAAGAAAGAATTTCCGGCTCGGAATTTGCTTATCCGATACATATTGGAAACAATGTTTGGATAGGCGCAAACGTTAAAGTTTTGCCTGGCGTTACAATAGGGGATAATTCTATAATAGGTGCAGGCAGCGTAGTTAATAAAAATATACCCTCCAATGTTATTGCGGCAGGTAATCCTTGTAAAGTTATTCGAGAAATAACAAGAGATAATACTCGTAACGAAAATTAAATTTTTGTCAATCATATAAATTATAAATAATTTTAATTAATTTATTTATTGTAATTTCAGCTAAAAAGACCGTCAATATTAACGGTCTTTTTTATATTGGTTTAATTAATATTAAATTATATTTCCGTCGAACATAGTAAAATTGTCGTAATTTTCAATATGTTTAATTTGTGTATTAGAATGTTCCTCACTGATTAATTTGCATATGGAAACTTCATATGCCACTTTATTTTCCAACTGCCCTTCTTCATTTTTTTTCTGATATATTCTGCTTTGGATACGTCCCGAAACTCCTACTTTTTCACCTATTTTTAAAATATTGGCATACCTCGCATTTCTTCCCCAGGCAATACACGGAATATAATCTGATTTATTATATGCCCTGTTAACGGCTAATAAAATATCGGCAATTTCACGTTTGAAAGGCGTGGTTCTGTAAACAGGTTGTTTACATATAAAACCCGATAATTCAATAAGATTCGAGTTTTCCACTTCTTCCTCCAAAAGAAGTTCTCTAACAAAAACCGTCAGCATCAATTTGCTTTTATTATCTACTACTTTATTATAACTTCTGAATTGTCCCGCCAAGGATAATTTGCTTCCCACGTTTAAATTATTGTCGGCAATTAACCGTTCGGACAAAGTTACGGGTATTTCGTCGCTCTCTTCGCTTAAACGTTTAACATTGAGTTTCATTTCATAAAACCCTTCTCCGTAAACGGAATGACTGAATGTAGGTTCGGTTACTATTGTTCCCGATAAAATTACTTTATTATTGTTCATTTGTTCATAATTCATTTTTCTACCTCCGGTTTTTATATTATTT